>DUUU01000100.1 GCA_012841485.1 Armatimonadota bacterium | reverse complement strand
GGGCGCTCGCAACTCCAGCGAAGCGCGCCGGAGGATGGGCTATTTGCCGGCCAGCTCCAGCACCTGCACCTCGAGCGGCGCCAGCTTCCCCGTGAGTTTCCCTGCTTGCAGGGTCAGGGCCAGCTCCTGGCCTGGCAGGAACGCCTTGAGGGTGGTTTCCGCGCCGGCCGGAAGCCGGAGGGCGACCTCCTGCGGCTCCTTCTGTGAGGTGCTCACGACACAGAGGATGCGGCGCTCGCCGAGCTGCCAGATGCCGGCCACCACATCCGGCTGCTCCACTTCCAGCGTGCGCAGCGTGCCGTTTAGCAGGAACGGGCGCAGTCGCTCGATCTCCGGGGGAAGAGTCTTCATCTCTGCCCATAGCTTCGGGTGCTTGGAGATGTCGAAGCCGTTATCGGCGTAAGTGTAGTAGATAATCCCCTTGACCCCGGCGAGGAGCGCCTGATAGGTCATGTTGCGGCACTCCGCGAAGGTGGGTACGCGCCAGGGCCCCTTCTCGTAGCCGAAGCACTGCAGGACTCCCCAGATGGGCCGGCCGTGCTTCGCGGCCTCCTGCCGCGCGGAGGTGAGGCTCTGGGTCACCAGGGCGATGGGCGACCTCGGGATGGGGTAGGGATCCGGCGCGATGATCTCCGCGCACCCCGCATAGCGCGCGTACGTCGAGGGCACGCACAGCACCATGTAAGTCGGGTGGTCGGGATCAGTTCGCTTGAAGCGGTCATAGCGCGCGAGCATCTCCGCGGGGGAGATGCCGCTTCCGTCCGGCTCATCGCCCGGGTTCCAGGCGAGCACCGCCGGGTGATCGCGGTAGCGCGTGATCACCTGGATGGGATCCACTCCAAACTCGGTGATGACGCGCACGCCGAGCTTCTCCGCTTCGCTGAGGAACGGCTCCCATTCATCCAGCTGCTTGATCCCCGCGTGGACCGTGTTGAACCCGCCTGCGGCAATATCGCGCACGAAGGCCAGACGCTGCTCCGCCGTGAAAGGCCAGGAGACGTGGTACCACCCGAAGGGAAAGAACGGCTTCTCATCGACCAGCAGCGTGCCATCCTCGCGCGAGCGCACCTTTGCTGGCCGGTGGCGGTAGAACACTTCCTCCGTGGTGCCCAAAACCGTATTGCCGCGCACCAGGCGCAGCGTGGCTTTGTGCTCTCCGAGCGCGAGCGCCGAGACATCGACGGTATAGTTTCCCCCGGCCTCGGCCGGCGCCCAACGCCGCGCCACCTGACCATTCAGGAGTAGCTCTGCTGCGCACTCCGTGAGGGCAACGCCCGCGTCCGGCACGATGGCGGCGGAGAAGGGGAGCGCCGTGGCCGGTGGATAGAGGTGCCGGTCCGGGATCGTCATCGCGACCATCGGGGGTACGGCAGCCGTGCGCTGCATGGTGAGCAGCGTCTTCTCGCCGCTCACGATATCGATGGCAAGGCGCTGGCTTCCCCGGCGGGTGACCGCGTATGGGAGCGAGAAGCGAGCGGAGGCGCCAGGGGCGGTCGTCGCGGCCTCTTGTGCCACCTGGGTAGGCGTCTCCTTGTCATAGCCGATGCGGAGCACGGCGCGATAGGTCGCCGCCTCTTTGCCCGTGTTGCGCACTTCCAGGCTGGCCCGTCGGGGACCGGGCAGCGCTTCGCCCGCGTCGAAGGCGGTCACGGCGATGCCGGCGCGCAGTCCGAGGACGCGCGTCCACAGATTCTCCAGGAGGCCTGTGGCGACGGCCCGGTTGGCGTCACCGCGGAGAGCGAAGTAGCTGGTGACGGCGACGCACCCCTTGCCCACATCGCGGGTGACAAAGAGGCTCTTCTTATCCGCGCAGGTGACCAGGGAACGCCAGCCATCGCCCCAGGCATCGATGTGCGCCCAAATACTTCGGGTCTTGAAGAGTGGCGGGAGCTCGTGCGGCACGTGGAGCAGGGGATCGGTCGGATCACACTCGATGGCGGGCGAGCCGCCGTGCTTCTTTGTATAGGGCGCGCAGCCCGCGGTGCGCAGCATGAAGTCGGGCCCTAGGCGGCTCATCCAGAGGTCGAGCACGGAGTCGTAGCTGGCATCAACGATCAGGATCCCGCCGCCGCGCTCCAGGAAGCGCAGCCACGCCTCCTTATACGGCGCCATATCCTGCGGCTGCTCGTAGTTGGCCACGCTCGTGGCCACGATCAGGTCAAACTCGTCGAGGCGACCGATCCACTGGGCCACCTCCCGGTTGTGCAGCTTCTCGGAGGGCCACCCCAGCGTCTTGAGATGCTGGTCAAACTCATTCTTGAACGAGGCGTTGCTCCAGGAGCTGTAGAGAACGCCGACTTTCGGCGCTGCCTCGACAGGCGAAACGGCGCACAGCGCGCAGAGGACGGCAGCCAGATAGCAGAGACTCATGGGTTACCTCCCTCTAGAAGTGGAGCTCGTGGTCTCCCCAGATCGTCTGCAGGTAATCAATCTGCGCGGCGTGCTGGCCCATGTGCGAGCCGAACAGCGTCAGGAAAAAGCTCATCGGCGCCTTGAGGAAAGGCGTCTCCACCATCTTGTCGATCTGATCCGGCTTCACCTGATCGAGCGCAGCGAGGACAGTCTCGGTGCTCTCTTCGATGAGTTGGATAGCTGCCTCGCGGGTGGTGATCGCCTTCTCGGCGGCTTCCCCCATCGCCAGGAGCTCGGCCCGGTCATTGCTGGGCGCGGCCTCTCCGGTGAGCGCCCCGACGAGCGTCTGGTTGCAGACGCCCACATGCGCGGCGATGCGCAGCGCGCTGTGAGCGGTGGGCGAGGGCGTCCAGGTGAGCTTGTCGTCCGGCACAAAAGCGAAGGTGTTCAGGAAGCGGCTCTTCCCTTCGCGAGTCCACTGCTTGGCCTGCTCGATTGGGTCGATCATTGCTCTCTCCTTAGCGATACCAGTTGGCTTTGAGGTATTCTATGTAGCGGTCCATCATCGCTGGCGGCACGTTGGCTGGGAGGTGGTTGCCGACGGCAAAGATCACCCCCTTGCACTTGCGCGCCGCCTCGAAGGTGCGGTCCATCGTCGCGCGCACCTGATCCCACGTGCCGAAAGCCATGTCGCGGCAATCGGTGAAACTCCCGACCAGGCAGTGCGAGCTGCCAAAGCGCTCTGCCGCCCAGCCGAAATCGACGAACGGCTCGAAGATGAGGCCGTCGGCGCCGGCCTGGACGATCTCCTCCGCGAACTCGGTGTAGTCGCCATCCGAGCAGAAGAGGACCTTCTTGCCGGCGGCATGCAGCGGTTTCCAGAGCTCCGCGTAGCGGGGGATGAGCACCTGGCGGTAGATATCCGGGTGCATGAAGGCGCCTTCCGCCCAGACGAAATCATCATGCTGGATCACCACCTCGACGCTTGTCTTTGCCCAGGCCTCCATGTGATGGCGCGTATAGCGGTAGAAGCTGTCAAAGACAGGCTCCATCCTGGCCGGATCGGAGGCACCGAGCAGCAGCATCTCCCAGCCGAAGGCGGCGATGGCGCCCGAGATGATCGTCCTATAGTAGCCACCCGCGGTGAGCTGGTCCGGCCATGCCTGCCGGGCATTCCGGATGAGCTGCTCATAGGCATGTACCTGGGCATCGAACTCCGGCAGCCCGTACTCCGCGACGGCATCGAAGGACCACACCTCCTCCACCGTCTCGAAGGGGCAGCGCGCCGGCGCGCGCCGGTCGCTCCCATCGGAGGCGTACACCGCATGACCCATGTCCGTGACGCGGCCGCGCACCCCCCAGTTTGCGTGGAGGCCATCGTTGGTGCCCCAGAGGAAGTCCATCCCCCAGAACTCGTTGAATCGCTGCTGCGCCTCATGCGATGCGGGGTCCAGCCCCGTCTTCTCACGGATGTACTCCGCGTGGTAGCTCAGGCTGTAGTCGGTGTGCGCGAGGCGTGACGTCGGCCTGAGATAGATGGTATCGAGCGCCAACTCTCTGCTCATGAGCACCCCCGGCCGAAGGATCTTTGGACACCGTTGCGTGGGCGGGCCTGCCGCCACCACTCTGGCATAGTGGTTCGGCCCGCCATGCGGCGATTCCCCCCGGTAGCCATCCGCTGACCACTCTCGCGAGGCACGCGCGGGTGTGGTCACACGTCGAAAACGACGGTGGCGGTCAGTTCCTCGCCATCGCGCTCGATTTTCAGGTCGTAGTAGGTCGCGGCCTTCACCGAGTGGCTCGCGGAGAGGCCTGGATCGGGATAGGCGAGGGCCTCCACGCCGGCCTCGCAGGAGTGGCTGAGGATCTCGACGTCGGTATACACCTCGGCGTGCGTCTCTGCCAGGTAGATGATCTCATTGAGGAAGGTGACCAGCAGCCCCTCCTCGTCGGGCGCGCCCTCGGAAACGACGCGGCGCGGGGAGGTGCCGGGAACGCGGTGCGGTTCCAGGCTCTCGCGGCCAAGAGAAGCCGCGGTGACGCCGAGAGCGGCCGCTCGTAGGAGGGCGGGCAGGCCGCGACCTCGCGCGCGTACTGCAATATCGGCTGTGTGCGGAACGAACACGAAATCAGCCATCACTCGGGTGCCCCTTTCGCCTGCTTCTACTGGAACCCATTATACCCGGCGTGGGGTGGGCGCGGCAAGCCCCGCTCCCTCACGCCTGTGGGCCCGGGAGGCGCTTGCCTGCCAGTTGACACCAGAGAATCGGCGTGGTAAGATCAGATTGATAGGGTGAATGGTCGGAAGGCCGTGGTGGCCGGAGGCGTTTACTGGCATGGCTCTTCTGCTCGCGCCCATTGTCTTGAGGAGGATCGCATGGGAGTGTTTCTTCTGCTGTCGATGGTAGCATCAAGCCTGCTGGTCACGGTGGTTGCGCTGCGCACCCGCGTGGTCCCCGTGCGCGTCCGCGCGGATCGCCGGGCACGCCTCTTCCGCAACCGCTGATTGCCCAGTTTCCCTTTCTGAGCGGCGCTGTCGTACTGCGTCTCCTCTCACCCCGGGAGGCGGGCGCGCGTTGACTTGCCGCGCTGCTTCGCGTGCCTTTCATATCCGACGGCTCGGGCTGTTGTCTCCTCTCATGGCCTGAGCCGGCGCCTACCATCCGCGCCGCGCTCGTAATCCGCTTTGTGCGAGTGCCCTCTCCTGCGGCTACCCCCTTGTTGCCCTCCGTCTGGTCGAGGAGCACCCCCTCATGCTGTTCGTTCAATCTGCCAGCCTACCCTATAGATCCGGCAGGCATCCGCCATAATCGAAGATAGAAACGCAGTAACCACCAATAACCATCAATACCGAGGATGGGCCAGATGACGGATGTGATGACCATCAAGCAGCTCGCGGAGTACCTGCAACTCCCGGTGACATCGCTCTACCAAATGGCGCAGAACGGGAAGCTGCCGGCCGCGAAGGTGGGAAAGCATTGGCGATTCCAGCGGCAGATGATCGACGAGTGGCTGCGCCATCAGAGCGCCTGGGGAAGCCGCCGGGTGCTGGTGGTGGATGATGACGACCTGGTCCGGCAGACTTTCAGGGACAGCCTGGAGGTGATTGGGTGTCAGGTCTGGCTGGCGGCCGATGGGGATGAGTGTCTGGCGCTCGCAGAGCGCGAGACGTTCGATCTGATCTTCCTCGATCTGGTGATGCCGGGCAAGGATGGTGTGGATGTGCTCAGCGCCCTGCGCGGGCGGGGGTGCAAGACGCATGTGGTGCTAATCACCGCGTATCCGGAGAGCGACCTCCTGGAAGAGGCACTCAAGCATGGATCGATCACGCTGGTCCGCAAGCCGGTCGGCATTGCCGCGGTGCAATCGACGGCGGAGATGTTACTCGACCTGCGCCGGCCAGTGATGCAGTCCTAGAGGAATGCCCCCGGGAGGTACGCCGGGGGCCGGGATTTCCCTCAAGACGCCCTGCCGGGGGCGGGCCAGAATCCGGCAGCAGTGGAAGGCCCGTGGGGTCCTTCTCGCATCGTGGGGTGAGGGCTCGGAAAGCCGAGTCCGTGGGGATAGGAAGTGGGGTTCGATGACGAAAAGGCAGGGCCTGCTGCTGGCGCTGGTGCTGGCGTGCGGCTCAACTCTCCTCACCTACCTGTGGTATCAGGGCAAGGCGCCGGCCGCTGAAGCAGCCCGTCCAGGGACGGAGGCACGCAAAGAGGCTTCCTCCGCGGTCGCGATCCAGCCCGCCAGCGACCGTACCACCGCCGCGGGCTTCACCGTGCCGCGCCATCAGCGCGCGGTCGTGATTACGGTCGATGCGACTCAAGGCGCCGGGGCGCTGGCGCAGCCATCAGACCACGTTGATATTCTCGTGGCG
>DUUU01000099.1 GCA_012841485.1 Armatimonadota bacterium | reverse complement strand
TCCCGGCAGTATGCGCTTGTGGATGCGCGCAAGTGGCTGGGCCCGGTCCCCGTCATGGCGGCGATTGGCGCCGACCGCGACCAGTGCCGCGTCTATACCTGGCATGAGGTGGTGCCCTGGCAGGATGCCCTGGAGCACTCGCGGGGGTGGCAGCGCGATCCCGAGGCATTCTACCCGATGAGGAACACGCTCCTCCCCAACTTCGGCGTGCTCCAAGGGATGCCGCATTACTCTGCCTACACCGGCTTCTTTTTCACCGATAAGGGGAGGCTGGATGCCCAGATCAACCGTCTCCTTGCCGGGCAGTCGCCGGACGCGATCCGGCTGGGGCTACGCCTGCTCGGCCTTTACAACGTGGGCTACATCACCGCGCCGGACGATCTCTCGTCGGGCGGCGCGCGCCTCATCCAGGGCTTCCCGTCGGCTGGCCGCCGGGAAGCCACCGTCCAGCTATGGCATAACCCCTACCTCTTGCCGCGCGCCTACCTGGCGCCCCGTGCCGAGGCGGTAGACGGTTTGCGGGGCTTCCTCGAGCGCTTTGCCCGGCCGGACCACGATCCCCGACAGACGGTGCTCCTCGATGCGCGAGAGGCTGTCGAGGGCGCATCGGCTCGGGCGACGGGTCGGGCGCCCGGCCAGGTGCGCTGGGTCTCCTCTGAGGCGGAGCGGATTGTCCTGGAGGTGGAGAGCCCCGGCGGCGGCTGGCTGGTCCTGAGCGACTACAACTATCCGGGGTGGCGCGCGCGCGTGGATGGCGAGTTGACCCCCATCTACCGGGCGAACGTGATTGCGCGCGCAGTGCGCGTCCCGCCCGGTCGGCACGAGGTCGTCTTCACCTACGAGCCGCTCTCGTGGGAGCAGGGGATCCTGCTCTTCTCGCTCTCAATCGCGCTGCTCCTGGGCCTGATCGGACTCTGCCTACGCCGACACCACGGGTGAAGGGGACGAACACGGATTCCTAACCCCCGCCCCTTCCCTACCTCCGGCACCGCGCCGGTCCCAGGGAAGGGGAGCTGCCGCGGTGGGCTCGCGGGGGACGCCGAAGGGGGCGGAATGGGCCAGCCCTGCCGTCGCCGACGGCGTGGGGGCGGCCCTCTCCCTATGTCGGGTTCCTATGCCTGGCTGTTGACTTCCGAGATCTCCTGTCCTATGATGGAGGTGGAAGGGAAGACGGCTATGGCACAGATGCAGGCGATGGAGCCTATCTCGAAAGTGGTGATCGTGGGCGCGGGCCGCGTCGGTTCGACGACCGCCTACACGATGATGACGAGGGGCACCGCGGCGGAGATCGTGCTGATCGATGCCGACCACGAGCGCGCCATCGGTGAGGCGATGGATATCTCTCACGGGCTTCCCTTCGGGGGCACCGTGCGCGTCGAAGCCGGCGACTACTCCGACTGCGCGGGCGCCGATATCGTGATCATCAGCGCCGGCGTGGCGCAAAAGCCGGGCGAAACGCGCATCGACCTGGTGCGCAACAACATCGAGGTCCTCAAGGAGATCATCCCGAAGATCACCGCGCACAACCAGGATTGCATCCTGATGATGGTGACCAACCCGGTCGATATCCTCACCTACGCCATGTGGAAGATTTCCGGGTTCCCGCCCAACCGGTGCCTCGGCTCCGGCACCTCGCTGGACACGGCGCGCTTCCGCTACAGCCTCGGCAAGTACTTCGAGGTGGCCCCGCGCAGCGTTCACGCTTACATCATCGGCGAGCACGGCGATACCGAGGTGCCGGTCTGGAGCCTGGCTAACATCGCCGGGATGCGCCTGACCGACTTCTGCCGGGCCACCAAGCTCTGTCATGATGACCGCGACCTCCGCGTCATCTTCGAGAACGTGCGCGACGCCGCTTACCACATCATCCAGCGCAAGGGCGCTACGCACTACGCCATCGGCGCCGCGGTGGACGCGATCGTCGGAATGATCTTGCACGACCAGCACACGGTCGTCACGGTGTCGAGCCTCATGGAGGGCCAGTACGGCGTTCACGATATCTGCCTCAGCCTCCCCACGGTGATCGGGCGCGCCGGGGTGGTGCGCGTACTGGAGCTGAAGCTGAGCGATGCCGAGGTGGAGGGCTTCCGCAAGAGCGCCGAGGCGCTGAAGGAGGTCGCGCGCAGCGTCGGTCTCTGACGCCATCGGTCACCGCCCTGAAACCATCCGGCGCCCCGGGAGTCCGATCTCCCAGAGTGGCTGGCGCCCGATGTTTCCGCCGCGGATTGCCTCGCGCGCGGGGGCACTCGGTGATATCGGAGGCAGCTCTCGTGGGAGATGCCCGCCTCGCCGGCCCGGCAGAACCCGGGAGCCCGGTCTCTTCCCAGATGCCAGCCGCGCCGCCGTTGCATTCTCGATGGGCCGGAGGCATGGCCGCCTCACGGGGTGGGGTAGAGCGCCTCCGAGGCCCTCCCGGGAAGGAGACCGCCATGTGGTGCTTCAGCTTGATCCTGCTGCTCGTGACCGCGGGTGCCGCCAGTGCCCAGGGATGGGAAGAGAACTTCGATGGCCCGGCGCTAGACCCCCGCTGGACCTGGCGCGTGCCGGTCGAGGGCCCCACCTTCTCCCTCACGGATCGCCCGGGCTGGCTGCGCGTGCGCATTCCCCAGAAGGAGAATGGATTCAACCACTGGGATGACCCGGCCCCGGTCGATGAAGCCCCTCAGCTGAGAACCCGCGTGCCTGAAGGCGATTGGGAGCTGGTAGCGCGCGTGCAGCTCCAGGAGTTCGATCCGGGAAGCAACTTCCACGTCGGCCTGATGGTGGGCACCAGTGACGCGCAGCTTCTGACGTGGGGGCTCTTCTACGGACCAGGCTTGCCGGGCGGGCAGCAGGCGCCCGAGGCGTGGCTGGAGGTGACGGGGAAGAGCGGCTACATGAAGGTGGGAGGCGATGCCCGCGATCTGATCCTTCGCCTGACGAAGGTGGGGCGCACCTACCTGGTGGGCCTCCGCCGTGGCGAGGGGGACTGGGTAGACGGGGGCACCTATACGCTCCTGCAACCGCCGCAGTTCCTGGGAGTCATCGGGAAGACCTTCCTCAACGGGCCGGGGATCACCTTCGACGTGGATTATGTGCGCCTGATCCCGCGGGCGCAGCGCGAGCTGCCGCCCCTCGAGACGACGGTGCGTATCGATGGCCGCGCTGAACGCCTGGCGCTGAGTCCGTTCCGATCCAGCTACACCCTCGAGTGTCTGGGGCGCGGTGCCGGCGGCGGACCGTGGGCCGAGATGCTGGCCAACCGGAAGTTTGCCGGCCCGGCGGGGGAAACGGGTGTCGCGGAGGCGTGGTCTCCCGTGGGGGCTGACGCGGGGGTCACCTTCGCGCCAGATAATCGCGTCTTCTACGCTCCGGTGCAGTCGCAACGGATCACGCGCGCGCAGGCCGGCGAGGCGTGCGGCGTTGCCCAGGGCGGGTTGGTATTGCGCGAGGGAGTAGGCCTGACGGGCCGTGTGGTAGCGCGCAGAGAAGGGGAGATCGGTCCGGTCTCCATCACCCTTCTTGCTGGTGACGAGGTCCTCGGAGAGCGCCAGATTCGGCTTCCAGACGCCCGATGGCAGACGGAGGAGGTCACCTTCCCGAGGCCGGGCCGCGACGTGACTGGCGCGACGCTGCGGATCACCTTTGAGGGCGCCGGCTCGCTCTGGATCGGCGCCGTGTCGCTGATGCCCGCGGATAGCGAGGGGGGCTGGCGCAAAGACGTGATTGAGGCGGTGCGCAACATCGGCCCGGCCATGCTCCGCTGGCCAGGCAGCCGCGTGGCCGCGGGCTACCGTTGGGAGGATGGGATCGGGCCGCGGTCCCAGCGCCCCGCGCGCTGGGACC
>DUUU01000098.1 GCA_012841485.1 Armatimonadota bacterium | reverse complement strand
GCAGTCCAGAAGCACCTCGCCGGTGAGGCGCTCGCCCAGAAGGCACTTTCGGTGTAGTGGGATCATCGCGCTCCCTCCATCAGCCGGCGGATGTTCCCCGCCAGGATCAGCGCGCGCTCGCGCGCGGTGAGCGCGGCCATCGTCACCATGCCAAGCGCCAGGCCGGTGCTCCGCCAGGGCGTCCGGCTGCCATAGATGAGCCGCTCCGCGCCCCAGTGGTGCGCCACGAACTCCAGCGATCGGTAGTTCCACAGCCCGGACGTCTCCAGATGGAGATTGGGGTGGTCATCCATCACGCCGGGGAAGACGCGGTTGCCCGCACGGAGCCGGTATTCGCACAGGATCACCGGCAGCCGCGGGTGCGCGCCAAGAAGGAAGCGGAGCGCCTCGTAGTCGGTGCAGTCGACGCCGGCGCCCGGGTCTCCGGCGAAATCGATGAAGAGCGGCAGGCCCCGCTCCTCCAGGGGCGCGAAGGTGCCCGCGCGCACGGCCTCGCGCACGGAGGTGTCGTAGGCCGCCGGCAGGGCGCCAAACCGCGGGAAGAACGAGAAGGCGCGTACGCCTTGGGCGACCGCCTCCTCGATGTACGCTTCATACGACCCATACTCGCGTGAAGCCTTCGAGAGGAGCGCCCAGCAGGGGCGGAGACGGGGCTTTCCCGCGATGAGGCGCATCGTCTCGGCGTTGCCATCGAAGGGGTGCGAGAGCCACGACAGGTTGTGGTGGACGACCGCCTCGCGAACGCCCTTGTGGTCCATCTCTTCGAGGAGCGTCTCCGCGTCATGGCCATACAGCTCCGGGGTGGCCGGCCGCCGGCCCTTCCCAAGGAAGGCGAGGGCGTCGATCACCTCTGGGATCTCCGTAAACGCTTCGCTTGCAGAGGTCTGGGGATGCAGGGTAGCCTCCTTTCACCGCCCTCCGGCGGTTGGCCCGGATCCGCTAGAGCCCGCGCCTCGAAACCGGGCGCGTACGCTATCGAAGCGCGGGCTCTCTCGGTGATAAGCCCCCGGATCGCGCGTGCCTACCAGCCGATCTTGCCGTCGAGAGGCTCGTAGTAGGCCTCCAGCACCTTGTTGATCGCGCCGGCGATCTGCTCGCAGTCGCTCTCGGTCCACCACTGGTTGATGCCGATGAAGATAGCGCGGCTGAGGAGGTCGAGAGTGCGCGGGCACATATCGGGCGAGTAGTCCTGGCCCAGGCCGGAGTTCTTCTCGCAGCTCCAGGGGCAGCCGGCCGGCGTGGCGGATTTCCGGTCGAGGATGTGCTCCCAGTAGGCGTATAGGTGCCAGTCGCGGGCGGTCTTGCCGCCGCGGGTGTTGGCGCCGACGCCCTCGGCACAGAGCGCGGCCGCCGTCTTCTCGGCTGCCCCCGCATCTGGCGCGAAGAAGACGAGATGGTTGCCCACCTCTCCCTCCGGGTCGCGCACCTGCTGCGGCGTGATCCCAGCGAAGTGGCGGAGCTGGCGCGCGATCTGGCGTTTTGTCTTCTGCCAGCGGCGCACCTGGTCCGGCATCTTCCGCAACTGAGCGAGGTTGACGGCGCCTTCCAGCTCCGAGAGCTTATAGTTGTAGCCGCAGAAAAGCTCGCCCGCTTCCCGCTCCACGGCATACCGGTCCGGGCGCCAGCACGCGCCGGTGTCGTGGTTATTCTGGGCGCGGGTGTAGAGGTAGCGGTCGCGGGTCATCACCAGGCCGGCCTCGCCGCCACCGGTGATCTTGTAGCTGCTGATGGAGAAGCAGCCGAGGTCGCCAATCGTTCCCACCCGTCTTCCCTTGAAGCTGGCCCCACAGGCCTGCGCGGCATCCTCGATGACCAGGAGACGGTGCTTGCGGGCAATCGCCATGATCGCATCCATATCGGCGCAAGTGCCGATCATATGCACGGGCACGATTGCCTTCGTATTCGCGGTGATCTTGCGCTCCACGTCGGCCGGGTCGATGGTGAGTGACTCGTCGATCTCGGCAATTACCGGGATCGCCCCTGCGGTGACGACTTCGGCGACGGTGGCAAAGAAGGTGTAGCCGGGCACGATCACCTCGCAGCCGGGGCCCAGGCCCGCGGCCACGTAGGCGGTATTCAGCGCGGACGTGCCCGAGTTCACCGCGAGCACGTGGGGCACATCAAAGAGCTTCATCGCCAGCTCTTCCAGCATCCTCACCTTGGACGGCCGCGGGTTGTAGTAGCGAGAGAGCATGGGCGAGGGCACAACCTCCTTTTCGACCGCCGCGCGAATCGCGGCCTGCGCCTCCTCGCTGAACCCGAAGGTGTCTGCCAGCTCGATGAACTCCTCGATGCCGATCTTCGGCACTTCCTTGCACTCTAGCGATCTCACTGCCTTCGGCCCGCCGTTGATGGCGAGCGTCTCCGCTGACCTGTGTGCCATGGCTCCTCCTCCATGCCGGCGCTTCTGATGCGCCGGGTCGCTCTCCCCGCGCAAGCCAGGGGCTCGACCACCTCTGCCTTCGCGTATCTATGCACCGGGCAGGGCGGAGAATCCTGCCGGCGATGATACCACGTATGGAGAGGACGGTGCGCCTGGTTGCCTAACCCCCGGCCCCTTCCCTGGCCTCCGGCCCCACGCCAGCCCCAGGGAAGGGGAGCGACCACGTGGCGCTCGCTGAGGACCGCTTCGGGGCCACAGAGTGGCTATCCGTGTGACCATGGGAGAAGGGGCCGCAGAGCTCTGGCATCCAAGCAGGCGGTCGCTCTACCCAGGCATCGGATTCCTTTTGTCCGCGCGTCCCGGTCTCGCCCTGGATCCGGACGGTGGCACCGACACGCGCTCATTCACGCCGACGTGAGAGCGATACGACGGTCTCCACGTGCCGTGTGTGCGGGAACATGTCGACCGGCTGGACGGCGACCACCTCGTAGCCGACCGAGGTCAGCACAGCCAGGTCGCGCGCGAGGGCCACCGGGTTGCAGGAGATATAGAGGATCTGGGCCGGGGCGAGCGCCGCCAGGTCGCGGCTGACATCGGGAGACAAGCCGGCACGCGGGGGATCGACGATCACCACGTCCGGCTGGCCAACGGCCCGGATTGCCTCGGGGAGGCGCTTTCCCACATCACCCGCCAGGAACTCCACACCTTCGATGGCGTTGCGCCGGGCGTTTTCCTGGGCGGCAGCGACAGACTCCTCGACGAGCTCCACTCCGAAGATGCGCGCTCCGGGGCAGCGCCTCGCGGTTGAGAGCGCGAACGTGCCCACGCCGCAGTAGAGATCGAGGACGACGGGGCGGGGACCATGCCCGGCCTCCTCGCGCAGGCCGGCGACCACCTCGCAGAGGCGCTCCGCCTGGATCGTGTTGGTCTGGAAGAACGTCTTGGTGCCGATCAGGAACTCGATCCCGTCGAGGATCTCACGGATCTGCGGCTTGCCCGCAAGGAGCGTCTCGCGGTGCGCCTTGATGGCATCTCCCTTCTCGGGGCTGATCGTCCAGTAGAACGAGGCAACCGCCGGATAGCGCGCGCGGATCTCCTGCGCCAGCTCGGGCACGCCTGGGAGGGCGTCCGAGCGTGAGACCAGGTTCAGGAGCACTTCCCCGGTGCGCTTGCCCTCGCGAATCACCAGATTGCGCGCTTCCCCCAGGTGCGTGCGTTTCAGGTACGGCTCCCACGCGCGCGCCCGCCCGTAGTCGCGGACGGCGTTCCGGATCTCGTTGGCGAGAGGGGACTGCAGGCGGCAATCGAGGATATCCACCAGGTCCCAGTAGCGCCCGCGGCGATGGAGGCCGAGTGTCAGATCCGGACCGAAGGTGTACTCCATCTTGTTCCGATAGAACCAGGGGGTCTCCATCCCCAGAATGGGGCGGAAGCGTTCCGCAGGCACCTCCGTGAGGTTGGCGCGAACGATCCTCTCCTTCAGCTGGAGCTGAGCCGGGTAGTCCACATCCTGCCAGGCGCATCCGCCGCACAGCTCGTAATGCGGGCAAAGCGCTGGCAGCCGGGCAGGGGAGGGCGCCTCGCGTTCCAGGACAGCGGCCCGCGCCGGCTGGCGCCCTGGCTTCAGGAGGCGCGCCCGAACGCGGTCGCCCGGGATCGTGAGGGGGAGCTCTACCTCGCGGTCGCCCACGCGCGCGATGCCCTCGCCCTCGGCATTGAGATCGGTCACTTCAAGGGAGAGTTCTTCCCCCTTGCGCCACGTGTGTGAGTCGTTCATCCTGCGACCATTATAGCCGCTCCAGCCAGCGTGATCAACCACCTGCGCTGGCGTCGATACCGGCGGCGATGCGCCTGCCCCGGACTGTGGCCCGGCGGAACATCTGACGGCCTCGCCAGGAGGTGCTCTTGTTCAGAGCGAACGGGAGAGCCAGGGCGCACTGCGTGCCCAAGGCGATGCGGGTTGAAGGGATGGCAGGGGCATGCGCTTTCCGGTTTACACGCTGCTTGGCCTCTTCGGAGGGGCCGTGGTGGCCTTCTTCGGGTTTTGGATTTTGCTCGCCTTCGGCTTCGTGCTCATCTTCGGCGATGGCAATGGCCGGGAGCAGTGGTTCATCCCGCTCGCTGGGGTCGCTTCGGTGGCGCTTTGGGTCGTCCTGGTGATCGCGGGCGTCCATGCCGACCGGGCCGGCCGGCGGAAGGATGCAGAAGCCGAACGGGAATGAGCGAGCGGTTGGCGGCCCGCCCATTCCCGTTGCTTTTTGAGTGAACCCGCCCTGTGGCGCGTGACCTACAGACGGATCTCGCGGCCTTCCTCGGCGGATTGATAGAGGGCATCGAGGATGCGCATCACCTGGAGGCCCTGCTCACCCGGCGCGGGCACCGGCTCGCCGGCAAGAATGGCGCGCACGAACGCAGCCTGTGCCGTCAGTGGGGGGAGGGGCTGCTTCGGGGCGATCTCAACGAGCTGCCCGCCGATCTCCTGGTAGGCGCGACCGCTGAACTCGTAGCCCTGACCCTCGTTATAGAGGTGCAGGCCGCCCTTGGTGCCAAGCAAGGTGGTGAAACCATCCTCGCGCTTGCCCGTGTTGGTTGCCCAGGATGCTTCCAGGACGAGGGTGGCGCCGTTGGCAAAGCGGATGAACCCCGCCGCCATATCCTCCACGTCGTACCCCTTGCCTTGCCGCGCGGCCAGTTCCTTGCCGAGTTCGCTGTAGGCCGCGCCACTCACCGCCACCGGATCGGGATAGTCCATCAGCCAGAGCGCGAGGTCCAGACGATGCACGCCCAGGTCGATCAGGGGACCGCCGCCCGCCTTCGACTTGGTGGTAAACCAGCCGCCGAGGCCACCGGGAATGCCGCGGCTGCGGTGCCATCCGGTGCGTCCGAAGTACACAGGACCGACCACGCCGGCGTCCACGATCTGGCGCGCCCATCGGCTCGGCTCCTGATAGCGCGTGTTGAAGTGGACCATCAGCTGCCGGCCGGCGGCCTTTGCCGTCGCCACCATCTGCTCGGCCTCCTGCGCGTTCATCGCGAGCGGCTTCTCGCACATCACATGCAGGCCCGCCTTCAGCGCCGCGATGGTGACCGGGGCGTGGAGGAAGTTGGGGAGCGCGATGGAGACGGCATGGAGGTCCTTCATCGCGAAGAGCTCCTCCGTCTGCGTGAAGCGGTGCTTGACCCCAAACTCGTCACCAGCGCTATTCAGGCGCGTCGCGTCGGCGTCGCAGAGGGCAACCACGTTTGCCTCGGGGCAACTCTTGTAGCAGCGGACGTGGTGCCGGCCCATGCCCAGGCCGACCACGGCTACGTTCAGCTTTTCCATCGGAGCAGGTTCCTTCCGTATTGCTGGCGCGAGGGCTCTACGTGCCAGCCTTTGCCGGGCTCTGATTCGACGCCCAAACCTCGAATGCCTTGCACAGGCGCGCGAAGCTATGGCGGGCACGCGCCCGCAGAGAGCACCCGCAAGTGGTCGCCAATCGCTTCGTCGTTGAAGCTGAAGAGGACAAAGCCCTTTGCCCCGCCGGCGCGCGCGGCACGCACGTGTGCCAGCACCTCTGCCGGGGAATGGAGCTGCCAGCTTCCGATGCCCGCCATCACCGGGCGCGCCCCGCCCACCTCGCGAATGTGAGAGCGCACCACCTTCTCCTGCTCTTCCGCATCGAGCACGTAGTTCATCGGAACCACGAAGTCGAGCCAGCCTGCGCGCACCCACCGCGGCCACTCCTGGCGAACCCCCTCCCGGCAGGAGGGGTAGTTGCGCCAGACGGCGGCGGAAACCTGCACCTCCGGTTTCACCTTCTTGATACCGGTGTAGAGGCGCTGTACCAGGCGCGAGATATTCTCTCGCTGCCACCCCTCGTAGAGCCCACGCAGGCTCCCGGAGCGCACATCCTGGGGCCAGTGCTTCACGCGCACGCCAGTCGCGCGCTCGAACTCCCGACGCGACACTTCGCCATAGTCAAAGCGCGTGTGGGGCACCTCTGGGTAGCGAATGTAATCGAGGTGATAGCCATCCACATCATAGCGCGTGATGAGATCGAGCGCCACTCGATACTCCAGCTCCTGGTTTCGCGGGTCGCCCGGGTTGGCCCAATTGTGTTGCGCCCCCTCGGGATCGCGCACCAGGCGATCCTCGTCGGCCATGCGCTTCTGATACTCCGGGGGGGCGGAGCCCAGGTGATAGACCACGCGCCAGGCATGGAAGGCGAGACCGTGCTTGCGCGCGGCGTCGATTGCCCGCTGGAGCTCGTCGCCGCCGGCCTCCTTCGCCCAGGCGTCGAGCGGCAGGAGCGGGTTGGGGTAGAGGGTGTTCCCGCCGCGGCCAACGCGAACAAAAGCTGCGTTCAGGCCCCCGGCTTTTGCCTGTGCCATCACGGAGTCCCAGTCCGTGGGCTGATAGGTGTGGATCCAGAAGCCGCGCAGCTCCCCCGCCGGCGCCGGGGTCAGAGCGCTCTCAAGGCAATCGAGCGCGCGCTCGGCGGCCTCAACCTTCTGATAGGCGGCCCGGCCATGATGCGGGTCGGACGGCGGCTTCTGCGCCACGCTTGCCAACGCGGCCCGCGCCTCCGCCACGAAGCGTTCGACCGCGGGCGCGCGTCCGGAGAGGCCTGGGTGTCCGCTCAGGCGCTTCCAGCGCGCGCGTTGTGCTTCCAGCCGGCTTGCCGCTGCCGCCCGGCGCGTGCTCGCGGCCTGACCCCAGAGGGAGGAATCGAGGTGCGCGAGAGCTGCGAGGAGAAACGCCCGCTTCCGATGCGGATCATCCGCCGTTAGCAGGTGCCCCACGAGCAACCCAGCCTTATTCAGGGTGGCCGCCGGAAGCGTCGTCTCGCCCCGAGAGTGCCACCATCCGAGCGTGCGCGTGCCCTCCATGGCCGTAAGCATCAACGCGCGCGGCGAGTTCTGCTCCATCTGATCGGGCAAACCTGGCACCTGGTCGGCCTCTCGGAAGAGGAGCGTGCGGAACTGCCGCGGAGAAGCCGGTCCCCGGACGCCCTCGCAGGAGACGCCAAAAAGCGTGTAGAGCGTACCGGGCCCACGAGGGAAGAGGGCCAGGATGCGCCCGCCCGCCGCCACAAAGGCCTCTAGCGATTGGGTATTCCCCCGAGTGAGCACATTCCCGGGGAGGATAGCCACGGTGTAAGGGCGCAGAGTGGCCAGCGAGAGCTCGGTGTCCGGGAGAGAGGCATAGGGGATGCCGAGCCGGTCGAGCATCCGCGACAGGCGAGCCAGGGCCCAGCGGCGCTCGCGCGCCTCCTCGTTACTGGGAGCGGGGCGGACCGGCGTGACAAGAACGACGCGACGGTCCGCGGTCACAGGGGGGCCAGGGGCGGCAGCCAGATGAGAGAGGGCGGGCTCCAGCATGGCCGCGGATCCCACACCCGCGCTACGACCATGGGGGGCTCGGCTCAGGTGGATCACGTGCGCGACCAGAAGCACGCTGCCCAGGAGCAGCAATCCGGCCAGCACGGCGTTCCAGGCGCGGTGTGCCGCCTGGGGCGAAGGCATCAACGAAATGCGCACGATCACAGAATGAATGGCGTCCGAAGCCCACACGCCCAGGCGGTGGGAGGAAGACGCCAGTCGCCCGCCGAGGGCGACCCCTCCTTTCTTTCGTGTTTCGCAGACCCTATGCTCATGGGACAAGGCTACGGGAGTCAACGGTCATCGCCCCCCGATGCGCCGCGCCTTGCAGACCGGGGCGTTCTGAGCGGCGCATACGCCTTGGATGCCAGACCTCCGCTGGCAGCGCCACGGGCAACACTCCATAGGTTCTCGCCGTGGGAACGCTCAAAACTCCTCGCTCTCTGCGCCATCGCCGGCACAGCAGGCGGGGCCATCGTGCCGTCTCGCGCGGGAGATTCCCGCGTGACCAGCGAAGCACATCGCGGCGCTGGAGAGGAAGCCGTTCGGCATTCCGGGAGAAAGACGGTAGCGTGTGAAGCCGTATCTCCGGGGCGCGCGCGGCCCCAGACGCGACGCCTGTATGAAGTATACCATACGGACCGTCGGAACGTCCATGATGATGGCGCCATGCTGGCAGGCAGTAGGGCGAGGGCGCATCTCCAATGGGCCGCCGGGACGAAGCAGCGCCTCCGTACCGCCGCGCTCCTCGCAGGAATCCGCCGCCGGATACCGAACTAGCAGTCGCCCGCCGATCGGAAGAGAGCGCGGTGGCAAGGGGGTGGGGGTACTGACTGAGGAGGAACGCCTGCTGCTGTGCCTGGCCCATGTTCCAGGGATTGGGGAGCGCGGTCTGGATGTATTGCTCCGTTCGGGCATCCCTCTCGCGCACCTCTTCACGCTATCGGCGGAGGAGCTGCGGGGCCGCTTCGGGCTGACTTCGCGCGCTGCCGCCACCATTGCCGGGGGGCCGGAGGCAGTCTGGGCGCGGGGGGTGCCCCTGGCGCGCACGGTGATGCAGCAGGGGATTCGCCTCCTGCGCCGCAGGCACCCTGGCTACCCGACCGCGCTGGCGGAGAGCGAGGGGGCGCCACCGCTCCTCTTTGCGCACGGCAACATCGATCTGCTGATGCACCCGAGCATGGCGCTCCTCTCCTCCAGCAAGGAGAGCCGCGCCGGCCTGGAGCGCACCGGCGACCTCGCGCTGGCCTGTGCCAAAGCTGGCATCGCCATCGTGGCCGGGCATAACCGGCCGTGCTATCGCGCGGCGGTCAGCAGCGCCAAGGCGCACGGTGGCGGGCGCATCATCGTGCTGGACCGGGGACTGCTCGACGCCTTTCAGGGCGACTTCTCCCGTGATCTCTTCCCAACAGCCCGGCTATGGGGCTACGGTTTTGATCGCGAGCGTTCCGTCGCGCTCTCGCCCTTCCCGCTGGATGCGCATTTCGCTGGCCTGCGCAATCGTCAGCGGGACCGCGTGGTGGCGCTGCTGGCGAGCGTGGTCGTGGCGGTGGAGATCCGCAGTGGCGGGGTGATGGAAGGGGAGTGCCGTAAGGCACGCCAACGAGGCACGCCCGTCTTCGTTTGCGCCGGGCCCGACATTCCGGAGGGAAACCGCGCGCTCCTGGCCGATGGCTTCCCGCCGCTGCCCGAGGTAGATCCGGTCGCGCGGGTTCTTTCCCATCACGCGCCGTAAAGATGCGTCAAGCGGACAGCCCGGCGAAGCCGCAGGACGGTGTTGCTTCCTGGCGTGGAGGCGCAGTCGGAAGGGGCGAGTGGGGGGATGAATGCCAGCGGAAAGCGTCGGCGCCTCGCAGCATGTGGAGACAGGCACCGCGAAGGCACCTGTCTCCCGGCGAATGTGGATGCGCGGCGTCGCAACGCTAGTCCAGGTAATCCTGGAGCTTCTGCTTGCGGCTGGGGTGCCGCAGCTTCTTGAGCGCCTTCGCCTCGATCTGGCGGATGCGCTCGCGGGTGACCTTGAAGATGCTCCCGACCTCCTCAAGCGTGTGCGGGCTTCCGTCGGCCAGGCCGAAACGCAGCTTCAGCACCTCGCGTTCGCGGTCGGTCAGCTCCGAGAGCACGTTCTCAATCTGCTCGCGCAAGATCATGTTGGACGCGGCATCGGCAGGCGAGAGCGCCTCCTGGTCCTCAATGAAATCGCCCAGGTGGCTGTCCTCTTCCTCGCCAATCGGCGTCTCGAGCGAGAGCGGCTCGGGGGCGATCTTGATGATCTCGGCGACGCGCTCGACCGGCATCTCCAGCGCATCGGCCAGCTCGTTGAGCGTTGGCTCGCGGCCGAGCTCCTGGAGCAGTTGTCGGTTCGTCTTCACCAGGCGGTTGATGGTCTCAACCATATGCACCGGAATGCGAATCGTGCGCCCTTGATCGGCGATTGCGCGCGTGATGGCCTGTCGGATCCACCAGGTTGCGTAGGTGCTAAACTTGTAGCCCTTATGATAGTCGAACTTCTCGACGGCACGGATGAGACCGATGTTCCCCTCCTGAATGAGATCCAGGAATGACATCCCACGGCCAGTGTACTTCTTGGCAATGCTCACCACGAGTCGGAGATTCGCCTCGGTCAGCTTGCGCTTCGCCTCTTCGTCACCCTGGTCGATGCGCTTTGCCAGCGACGTCTCCTCCTCCAGCGTCAAGAGCGGTACTTTGCCGATCTCGCGCAGGTACATCCGCACCGAATCATCGATTGGAATCCCTTCCACGGCTGCCAGATCCTCATCTCGTATCTCCGACTCAGTAGTCTGTTCTGCGGGTGCCGGCCTGTTCTCGGGGACCTCCGGGATGCCATGTATCTTATCCACGATTTGGATCCCCTCGTCCACGAATGTCTGGAGGATGTCTTCTATCTGGCCTTCATCCAGGTTCTCGTCCTGGTACAAGGTCTCGCTAATCTCATCATACGTGAGCGTACCCTTCTTTTTTCCTTTGTCGATGAGCCGTCGCATCTCTTTGGACTGCTCAACACTCTCCACTGGCATCTCGTCTCACCCCCTCCTCGCGGCTACCCCGCTTTCCGATCCTTTAACTCCTTTTCGAGTTCCTGCAACTCCTTCTCGACTCGGGTACGCTCCTCACCTGGCTCCGACTGCAATTCGGCCAGCCGAAGTTGTAGTTCATTGATTCGCGCCCGGAGCTTTGTCTCCTTGATAGCCCACACAGAATCCGTCACCATTTTCGTCGTAACAGGCAGCTTCTCCTGTTCCGCCAGCAGATGAGAGGCCAGTCCTTCTAACACTCCAGAGTCTTCCCCCCCTGACCGCCGGATCGCATCCAGCGGGTCATCCCCATCGTCATCCATCAACCACAGGATACGCGCCAACGCGCGGTGTGCGGGCACCTGGAAGTCTTCCGGCGTCAACACATCGAACACCTGGTCGGATGTGGTCGCACCAGAGAGCAGGCCCTGGAGGACGTACTGCTCGGCCAGCGCGATGCGGGGCGGGAGTGCGGGCTGGTCGCGGCCCGCAGGCGCCTGTGGCGCGGCGGAGCGAGACGGCCCGACAGCAAGCCGAGCGGCAGATCCTGAATACGCGGGGCCGTGGCGCACTTCGCGCCAGAGAGCGTCGGCAACGTGCTGCATC
>DUUU01000097.1 GCA_012841485.1 Armatimonadota bacterium | reverse complement strand
AGCGTGCCAACAAAGCCAGAGGGTCGCCCAGCCTGGGGGTCGACCATCGGCGCCACATGCACGCGCACCCAGCGCACGCTCCCATCGGGGCGCAGGATCCTAAACTCGCGCTCGCCGGGAAAGCCGGCGCGTATCCTCTCCCTGGCCTCCTGAAGCAACCACTCCCGATCTTCCGGGTGAATTGTCTGATGCCAGCCATAGCCGAGGCCTTCCTCCGACGTTCTCCCGGTGATCGCCTCCCAGCGCGTGTTTACGTACTGGCACCGACCTTCGGCGTCCAGCTCAAAGATCCCGATGGGGGCGGAGGTACTCAGGATACGGAAGCGGGTCTCGCTGGCGCGGATCGCATCTTCCACGTGCTTGCGCTCGGTGATCACCTCGGTGAACATCGTGACCCCGCCCACTTTCCCGCTGATCGTGTACCAGGGCCGGATCTCCCAGCGCACCCAGTCTACGGTGCCATCGGCGCGTTCAAAGCGATCCTCATCGCAGCGCACCACCTCGCCCGCCAGCGCCCGCCGGTGAAGCTCCTTCCAACGTTCGGGAATCTCTGGAAAGACCTCGTAGTGTGTGCGCCCGATGATCTCTTGATCGCCGAGGCGGTAATCCTCCATCCACCGCTCGCTGACGAAGATGTAGCGCATCTGCCGATCAAACATCGCCACCGCGGCGGGCACGTGCTCCACGAACTCGCGAAGCAGCGCCGCATCCGCCAGAGACACGCCGCCTGGGTGCATCCCCCTTCGCATCCGGCGGCCCTGCCGCGATGGCGAACTCCACCGTCTCCGTGGCGATCTCCTCAGACGACGCATCGCTCCCCTTCTCGGCCATGGCCCGCATCGTGTTCCCATCAGATGGCCGGCAAGCCTGAACGCGGCACGCCCGGCATCCCATACCCCCGTTTCCCATTCTGGCATGGGATACTCCATGAGGCGATCCCCATATGGAAAAACGCGTCCGGTCGCCATCCTGCCAGATTCGCGGGGCGGCCTGAATCCGACCGGGGTAGCTCATCTGCCCTGACCGCGAGGAGTTTCTCTACCAGGTGCAGGGGCCCCTGCAAAATGAGCCGAAAAGAGAATCCGTGCAGCACCGAAAGGGCATTTCAGTAGAATGGGCAAGTGAAGGCGCGGATGCGCGCTTGCGGGAGGAGCGATGACAAAGCCGTGGGAGGCAGAGCGGGTGGTGGATCCGGAACTGGCCCGGAGATTGATCCGCGCGCAAGCGCCCGGGATCGCGGCAGAGCAAATCGAGTTGCTGGGCGCGGGCTGGGACAACACCGTCTACCGCGTCGATGGCGAGTGGGTGTTCCGTTTTCCGCGCCGGCAGATAGGCGCCCGCCTGATTGCCATCGAATTGGCGATTCTCCCCCGGATCGCCGGCCGGCTTCCGGCACCGATCCCCAATCCGGTCTGGGCCGGCGAGCCCACACCCGACTACCCCTGGCCCTTTGCGGGCTACCGCTATCTGCCGGGCGAGCCCGCCAGCCACCTCGACCTGGGCGATGAGGGACGCGCTGCCCTCGCGGAGCCCTTGGGGCGCTTCCTGGCGGCGCTCCATGCTCTCCCGATAGCGGAACTGGTGGCCCTTGGCCTCCCACCCGACACCCTCGGCCGGTTTGACCTCGACCGGCGCATTCCGCAGGCGCGGGAACAGCTGGGCCGCGCGCTCCATCTGGGGCTGATCT
>DUUU01000096.1 GCA_012841485.1 Armatimonadota bacterium | reverse complement strand
TGCGCTCGATGGGTCTGGGGTGGGAGATCGCAACGCTCGATCCACAGGGTGAGAGCGATCTCTCTTATGCCCGGGTGATCTGTCGCTGGCCGCGCGATTGGAACCGCTTCCGCCTCTCCAGCTGGAACGGCATCTTCCCCTGGCGCTCCGAGTACCTCTATGGCTCCCTGGCGCCCCTGGTCGAGGAGCTTGTTGATGTCGTCTTCTACGGCAGGAACGAGCTGGAGACGAGGCACGTGTGGCGCCACTACTGGCACAACATGGATTGGTGCTACCTCGACCTGATGACCTACATGGGAGACATCCCCCGGTTCGCGGATGCGAAGTTTGCCGAGAAGGCAGCGCGCTACAACGAGACCTAATCGAAGGAGTGGCTGGTGCGCGAGCCGAGCCTATCCGATAAGGAGTGGCTGGCCAAAGTGGCCGAGCACCTGAAGGGGCGAGCCACCCAGGCGATGCGCTTTGGCGGCGCCTATGACTACTGCATGGGTGACGAGATGAGCCTCACCCACTACACGCGCTATTTCGACTACGACTGGTCTCCCCATGCTCTCGGCGCGTTTCGCAAGTGGCTGCAGGTGCGCTACGCAAGCCTCGACGCGCTGAACAAGGCGTGGGAGACCAACTTCACGAGCTGGGATGCCGTGGTGCCGATGACGCTGCACGAGGTCACCGGCCGGGCCAACGCCGCCCCCTGGGCCGAGTTCCGCTCCTTCATGAACGACAGCGTCGCCGACTTCTTCGCGATGGCTCAGGCAAGCCTGAAGAGCGTGGACCCGCAGGCACGCGCCGGCCTCTCCGGCACCCAGGAGCCGCGCTCCGGCAACGGCATGGATTGGTGGAAGAACTCGCAGGCATTCAACTATTACCACTCCTACAACACGGGGTGGTCGAATGAGATGCGCCGCTCCTTCGCGCCGTATACGGGAACGGCGCAGTCGCCCTATTATGCCGGCTACTGGCAGGCGGGGCGCGCCATCGAGTACAACTTCTTCTGGTGCCTGCTTCACGACACCGAAGCGGTCAGCGCCTGGACGACGCCCATCTTCTTCTATAACGACTTCACTTATAGCGAGTCCGGGCGGGATACCCTCGCGCTCTGCCGCGAGATGAAACTCGGGCTGTGGGATCTCATCCGCAACGCCCGGCGCGAGCACGACGGCATCGCCCTCCACTACAGCCAGAACAGCATCAATGCCGCCACCCTCCTCGGCAAAGACGAGGAGATCGTTCGCCATCGCGACGCCTGGGTGAAGCTGATCGAGGAGATGGGCCTGCAGTACGACTTTGTCGCCACGCCGCAGATTGAGGACGGGATCCTCCGCCGTGGCGATTCTCGCGGCAACCGCTATCGCGTCCTCATCCTTCCCGAGTCGTTTGCGGTCTCGGATAAGGAGAAGGCGGAGATAGAAGCGTTCGTGCGCGCTGGCGGCACGGTCATCGCCGACCGGGGCGCCGGCCTGATGGATGGCAAGTGCCGCAGAGGGGACCAGGGTGTTCTGGATGGCCTCTTCGGCCTCCGCCGCACCGATTCCGGAGGCGAGGGCACGCTCGGCATCCAGGTACGAATGCCTGGCATCCCCGCGTCCGAGCTGAAGTTCCCCGTCGCCGAGGCGCTCGCGCCCACCACGGCCAAGCCGCTCGGGCAATCCGCCGGGGAGCAGCCTCTGCCCGCCCTGCTGCGGAATGGCGTGGGCAACGGAGCCGCCTGGTACCTCAACCTGGATCTCTCCCCCTTTGACAACGAGCGTGTCTTCCACACGCCCGCGGAAAAGGGCCTCCGCTCCATCCTTGACGCCATCCTGGCGGAGGCGGGCGTGAAGCCCCAGGTGGGGGTGAGCCTTGCCTCGGGCCGCGCCCCCCATCTGGAGGTGGTCCGCTACACGGCGGGCGATCTCACCTATGTGGGCCTGCTGCACGCCCGTGAGGAGAAGGAGGAACTGGCCACGATCAGCTTCCCGGAGACGGCCCACGTCTATGACTGCCGCAAGGGCGAGGCACTGGGCACTCTCCGTGAGGTGCGCGCGTCCTTCGCAGGCGGGGAGGCCCGGCTTTACTGCCTGGCGCCGAAGCCGTTGGCGGAGCCGCGCCTGACGCTCGCCGCGCCCGCTGCTGCCAAGGGAGAGACCGTGCGCTACTCGGTGCGCCTCAACGGCGGCAGCGACCGCCAGAAGCAGCTCGTCCGCCTGACCGTCTTCCGACCGGATGGCAGTGAGTACGCGGATTACGCGCGCAACCTGTATCTCGGGGAGAAGGGCTTCACGGGAGAGTTTAGGCTGGCACTGAACGATCCCGCCGGCGCCTGGAAGATCGTCGTCCGCGACCTGTGCAGCGGCGCGCAGTCTGTCACGACCTTCACGGTGAGGTAGGGAATGCGTGCTCGCGTGGCGAAGGGAGGGACGTCGCGAGGATCAAACAGATGCCACGCGATGTATTGGGCCAGGAGATGCCAGGCCGCGACGCGCGCGCGTCGCGGGAGGAACACGGATGTCAGAAGATCAACCGATTCAATTTACCGATAACTATGAGGACCTGAGCAGCGAGAAGGGTTTTCAGTTTCGCTTCAACTGTGAGCGCTGCGGAAACGGCTTTATGTCGTCCTTCATCCCCAATCGCGTCGGCCAGGCAGGTGGGCTGCTTGAGGCGGCCGGTTCGGTTCTCGGAGGCATCTTTGGCCGGGCGGCCAGCGGCGCGCGCTCCATCGAGCAAGCCGTCGCGGGCAAGCAGCACGACGCGGCCCTGCGCAAGGCGGTCGAGGAGATTCGCCCGGAGTTCATCCAGTGCCGGCGCTGCGGCGAGTGGATCTGCCGCGATATCTGTTTCAACCAGACGGCCAAGATGTGCAAGAAGTGCGCCCCAGTCGCCGAGGAGGAAGAGACCGCAATCCGCGCCGGGCACGTGCAGACCCAGGTGGCAAACGACCTTTTCCTGGAAGAGAACAAGCGGATGAGCGCCAAGGGAAAGGAAGTAGCCGCCAAGTGCAGCGAATGCGGCCAGCCCACCCTCGGCAAGAAGTTCTGTCCGGAGTGCGGCGCGCCGACGGCCTCCGCGATCACGAACTGCCCCGAATGCGGCGCGAAGCTCACGCCCGGCGCGAAATTCTGCGGCGAGTGCGGCGCGAAAACCACCGGCTGATCTGCCGCCATTCGTTTGGAGAGGGGCATGCCCTTTGGGGCACGCCCCTCTCGCGCTTACCCCTAACCCAGCCGGATCCAGCGGATGTTGGCGACGCACTCCTCGACGCACCAGAAGGTGACGTAGGCGCCGCCATCCCGCACAGGCATCACCGAGGGCGCCCCGAAGCGGAGCACGTTGAACTGGCTCACCATATCCGCGCGGTGGCCTCCGGTGAATACGGAGGGCGCGCCCCAAAGGGGGAACAGCCGCTCCGTCTCCCACTCGCCGCCGGCCAGAGAGACCTCCGCCGCCCATAGGCCCGGCAGATCCGTCCGTCGGAAGACACAGAGCACGCGCTCGTCACCCAGCGCCAGAAGCGCCGCCGTCTGCCCGGCGAGCCCGGTCGAGCGCGGGAGCGAGAACGTTCGGCCGCCATCCTCGGAGATCGCGTAGGCGTTCGGCAGGTCCTTGCCTGCGCGCTCGTCGTAGGTCCACGCAACGGCGAGAAGCCGCCCGGGCGCGAGCTCCACGATCTTCTGCTCCCAGTAGATGATGCCGTCGCGCGCGCCATCCATCACCACGGCATAATCTGGCCACGTCCGCCCGCCATCGCGCGAGAGGAACGCTACCGCCTTCATCCCGGTCGGGTCGCTCCCATCCCACGCGCGCCAGGTGGAGGTGGGAAGCAGCCACGTGTCGCCGGCCGAGAGCTCCACGATGGGGCAGCAGAGCTCGAACTCGGGGCCGATCAGCGGCGGCTCGATTGGCTCGGGCGCGCCCCAGGTGCGCCCTCCATCGGCGGAACGGCACACGGCCAAGCGCGTCTCGACGAAGCCCAACGTCTCCGGGTTGGCCAGGCCATCCTCCAAGCGGTGCCGGTCGTAGCGGAAGAGAAGAGCGACCACGCTCCCATCAGCGACCGCCGTCAGTCGGCACGCCTCGGAGTAGGGATCGCCCTCCTCCTCGGGGAGCATCCGCCCCTCAAACGACCACGTCCGCCCCTCATCGCGCGACCGCGCGAGATAGACGCGGCAATCGGGGCTCTCGAACGCCTGGCCAATCACCATCGAGCAGAGGAGCTCGCCGCCGCCCAGGTTGACCACGGAGGGGAAGTACGCCTGACGGCTCCACACGTGCGGCTTCGGGTTGCGGTAAACGATCCCGGTCTCTTTTAGCTCCATCATGGCTCCCATTCCCTTTCCCGAAACGGGCGGCGGCGATCTTCACAGGGGGCGAGGCGCCTATGACTCAGCCAGCGCGCCATCCAGCCGGAGCAGTACCTTCACGAGCTCGTCGTGAACGCCCTTCAAGGGGAGCATCCC
>DUUU01000095.1 GCA_012841485.1 Armatimonadota bacterium | reverse complement strand
GCCCGGGCTGTAGCTCAGGCCCTGGCGCTCGCGCACCTCGCGCATCAGCCGCGAGCCCATGCCGCCACCGAGCAGCGAGTTGAGCACCAGAACGGCGGGATACTCCTCGCGAGTGATGGCGTCCATTGGGAAACCGATCAGCAGGTGCGCAAGGTCGGTCGCCTGACTCCTGACCGCCACGTTGGTGCCAAGGTCACCCAGGGGACGCCAGGTTGAGGGCTGGGGTGCGGCTGGCGGGCGCATCGAGAAGGACATGTCGCCGAAGGCACGTGCGACGCTCTCCTCGGCGGCGGCCCGGTCGATATTGCCGACAACCACCACGATCAGATTCTCCGGGGTGTATTGCTGCCGGTGGAAGGAGATCAGCTGCTCGCGAGT
Organism: Armatimonadota bacterium; assembly: GCA_012841485.1. Next base: position 2,126 of record DUUU01000095.1, on the reverse strand, counting down.
GATCCGCTTCACCGATTCCGGCGTGCCCGGCACAACGCGCGAGTAGGGCCCGGAGGCGTAGAGAAGGCGGCCCATCTCCTTCTGGAGCACCCACCGCGGATCCTGATCCAGGCGAGTGAAAGCCGAGAGAATCTGCTCGCGCTGCTTCTCCACTTCCGCCGGGTCAAACCGGGGGTTGCGGATCACGTCTGACATGACGGTGAGCCCGGTACGGAGGGCATCGGCGGCGCAGAGGAGGTAAATCATGGAGTAGTCGTGATCCGCGCGCGCGCGGAGCGTGCCGCCGATCGCCTCGATGGGCGCCATGATCTCCTCGGCCGTGCGGTGCGTGGTGCCGCGCAGGAGCATATGGTGGGTGAAGTTGGCCAGGCCGGGGAGGTCGGCCGGCTCGGCGGAGACGCCGCCGCGAACGAAGACGCTCACGGCCACCACGTTGCTGCTGTGCACTTCCTTCGTGATGACCGTGAGACGGTTGCGCAACCGGGTCAGGTGCGGCCGATTCTGCGCCCACGACGCGGGCATGGCGGACCACCATGCCAGGGCAGCCAGGATTCCCGTCACGCACAGCCGGCCGACCCTCGCCATCCGTATCATTCGGCTCCTCCTGCCTCGCTCGGGGTGGCACCGGACGCTGCCTGGTTCCCCGACTGCATATCGCCACCTTCAGGCGGCTGAGGCCCTTCCCCCGCGGGTTGCGCGCCGGCCGGGGCAGACGCCCCTTCTGGCCGGGTACCCTCCGTGGTGGGGGTGGGTGCCTCCTCTGGGCGGGTACTCTCCGCGGCCGGGGCGGGCTCGCCCTCAAGGGGCGGATCGATGCTGCGCGTCTCGGTGCCGGTGGCGATGCTGCCGCCCTCGGATTGCTTGGGGCGCAAGACGGCGAGGCAATAGCTGTTCTCGCCCAGGTATTTGCGCGCCACGCGCTGGATATCTGCGGCGGTTACACGCGCGATCCGCTCCTCATACTCGAGCGCGAACTGGTAGGTATCCTTCGCCTCGTAGAAGCCGAGCGTGCCTGCCTGGCCGTCATACGTCTCGTTATCCATGGTATAGACGCCCAACAGGAGCATCTTCGCCCGTTGAATCTCATCATCGGGCACCAGCGTGTCGCGCACCTGGGCGATTTGCTCCAGGATCGCCGCGCGTGCCGCCTCGAGCTTGGCGGGCTCCGTCTCCGCCCAGAAGGTCACGATTCCGGGGTGGCGGAGGGTGACGTAGTCGCTCCAGATTGCCGAAACGAGGTTCTGCTTCTGCCGGAGCTCCCGGTTGAGCCGGCCCGACTGCGCGCGCTGCTCTCCCAGGATGTAGAGGAGCACATCCATCGCGCAGACGTCGTCTTTCGCGTCCATGCCGGGGGCGCGGAAACCGAATACCAAGGATGCGCCCGATACGGGCCGCTCCAACGTGCTAAAGCGCACCTTCTCCGGGATTGGCTCCATGGAATAGTCGCGGGCCGGCACGGGGCCGGTCCGCAGCCCGGCGAACGCTGCCTCAATTTGCGGTAGCACCTCGGCGGCCTTCACGGCACCCACCACGACCAGTGTCATATTGCCGGCCACGTAGTACTTATCATAGAAGGCCTGGATCTTCTCCCGGGTGATCTGCCGGATGGCTTGAGGCGTGCCGGCAATGGGAAGGCGATAGGGATGCTTCTGGAAGGAGAGCCGGTTGATCCACTCGGAGAGGATGCGTTGCGGATCCTCCGCGGCCTGGGCCACCTCATTGAGGATGATCTGCTGCTCGCGCCTCAGTTCCTCCTCGGGGAAGGTGGGGTTGGCCATCATATCGCCCAACGCTTCGATCGCTTGCGGGGCGTACTGCTGGGCTACGACGACATAGTACTGGGTGGCGTCTTCCATCGTCGTGGCGTTGGCCAAACCGCCCAGGCCCTCGATCTCCAGATCGAACTCGCCCGGCCCGCGGTTCTTCGAGCCTTTGAACATCAGGTGCTCGAGGAAGTGCGAGACGCCGTTGTTCTCTTCGGTCTCATCTGAAGAGCCGGCGCGCACCCAGACGTTCAGTGCCACGAGCGGAATACTGGGCGCCTCTTTGATCACGACGCGCAGGCCATTCGGGAGCGTCGTCTGGGTGATTGCGGCGGCGTCGAGGATTCGGCCCGCGTGCGCTGC
>DUUU01000094.1 GCA_012841485.1 Armatimonadota bacterium | reverse complement strand
GTCCGGCAACCGTCTCCGGCCAGTCGAGCGGATAGCCGCGGCAATCCTGCTTGTACATCTTCAGCGCCACGGCAATCTGGTGCAGATTGCTCATGCACGATGTGCGCCGGCCCTGCTCACGCGCGCGTCCGAACACCGGCAGGAGGATCGCCGCGAGGATCGCGATGATCGCAATGACGGTGAGGAGCTCGATGAGTGTGAAGCCGTGTTGTTTCGTCTTCATCTTCGTCCATTCCTCCGTTCTTGTGAGAACAGTGTGGTAGTGATAAGTCACCCGTTCTCCCATGGCGCGCCGACCCGGAGCGCGCATCACCCATACGGGCCTGGCCGCACCACCGCACTCCCACCGCAGCCACGAGCCCGACTGCATCCTCCATGGGCCGCGCCCATCCCGCCAGGCGGTGCCGCGGAGGAAAGCGTACGCCCTATCACTCGGCATCTGGACTTTTGACGCCTGTGGGCCCCCTATCGTTCCATCTTTCCGGCGCACGTCACGGCCACGAGCGGACGGCAACCGGGCCCGCGCCTGAGCTCAGGGAGTAGAGGCGAAGGAAGAGGGGCACTACCCAGTAGCCGCCGTAGACGATCGCCAGCGCGCCCAGCACCATAGCCGGGCCAAACGGAATGTACTCGCCGCGCTTCTTTACCCCCAGCGCGATCAGCCCGATTCCCACGACCGCCCCGAAGACTATCGCCAGGTAGAACGACGCCACCGCTCCCAGCCAGCCCAGGTGCGCCCCGAGGCCCATCGCCAGCTTGAGGTCGCCACCCCCCAGCGCTTCCTTCTTGAAGAGCGCGCTCCCCAGCCACCCGATCGCGAGAAAGAGCGTGAAGCCCACGACGATGCCGAGAAGCGACGAAGGGAGGGTCAGCTCCCACTCGGTAAACGGAATAGCGATATACCCCGCGTGGCTCCAACTCCCGGTCGCAACGCGCCCCCACACATCGCGCAGGATCCCCGTCACCACCAGGAAGAGGTTCAACTCGTCTGGGATGATATAGTGCTCCAGGTCGATGGCGCAGATCGCGATCAGCGCCGCGACGAGCGCCGCGTCGAACAGGAGCGCCACGCTAGGCCCATGCACGAAGAAGAGCGCGGCGAACGCCACCCCGGTGAGGAGCTCCCCAATCGCGTAGCGCCACGAGATCGGCGCCTTGCAGTAGCGGCACTTGCGCCCCTGAATCAGAAAGCTGAACACCGGCACCAGGTCTCGCGCCTGCAACTGCGTGTCGCAGGCAGGACACCGCGAGGGCGGTCGAACCACCGACAGGTCCAGGGGCATCCGGTAGATGCAGACGTTGACGAAGCTCCCCACCGTCAGCCCCAGAACAAACAGCGCTCCCACCCAAAACCACGCCGGCAGTACCGCGACTTCTCCGATCGGCCTACTCCCCGCCGCTCAGGCTGCTCATCACCGAAATGAGCGGCATGAACATCGCGATCACGATGAAGCCGACGACCGCACCGAGGCCGACAATCATCACCGGCTCGAGTGACGCCGTCAACGACTCCAGCGCCGCGTCTACTTCCCCCTCGTAAAAGTCGGCCACCTTCGCCAACATGCCATCGAGGGCGCCCGTCTCCTCGCCGATAGAGATCATGTGCACCACCATCGGCGGGAAGAGCTTGCTCTTCTGCAGCGGCGGCCCAATCGACTCGCCTTCGCGGATCGCGGCGCGCGCCTTCATGATCGCGTCGGCGATGATCTCATTGTCGACAGTTCCCGCCACCGTTTCCATCGCCTGGAGGATGGGCACGCCCGAGACTAAGAGCGTGCCCAACGTACGGGAGAAACGCGCCACGCTGATCTTGTGGTTGAGCGCGCCAAACACCGGGACCTTCAGTTTACACATGTCCCAGAAACGCTTGCCCACTTTCGTGCGTGTGAAGCGTTTCCAGCCGATAAAGAACGCCGCCCCCACGACGATGAAGATGATCTGGCGCATCGGAAAGCCCTTGGTGAGGAAGTCGCTCGCGTTCATCAGGAACGCCGTCATCGCCGGCATCTCCTGCACGCCCAGATCCTTGAACATCGCCATGAACTTGGGAAGGATGAAAGTCACCAGGAAGAGGACGATGCCCACGGCGGCCACCATGACCAGCGTCGGGTAGGTCATGGCCGACTTCACCTTGCGCCGCAGCTCCATGTCGCTTTCCATGAAGCCAGCCAGACGCTCGAGCGTCTCGTCCAGCACGCCACCCACCTCGCCGGCGCGAATCAAACCGACGGCCAGGTTCGAGAACACCTTCGGGTGCTTGTGCATCGCGCTGGAGAGCGTGGAGCCCGCCTCCACATCCGTCAGGAGGTCTGCAACCACGAGCTTAAGGCGCGGGCTCGCGGTCTGTTCGCGCAGAACGGAGAGGCAGCGCACCAACGAGACGCCCGCGTTGATCATCGTGGCGAACTGGCGCGCGAAGATGGAGAGGTCCTTCAGCTTCACGCCGCCGAAGACAAAGCCTCCCCCCTCTTTCTTCTTCTTATCGACGAGGGTAACCTCGGTCTGCCCTCCGGGAGACGAGGCAGCACGCGCCGCCTTCGCGCCACGAACCTTCTTGACCTTGACGGGGAGGTAGCCCTGCTCCTGGAGGCGCGCTGCCAGCGTGCGCTCGTTCTCGGCCTCCGACGTGCCTTTC
>DUUU01000093.1 GCA_012841485.1 Armatimonadota bacterium | reverse complement strand
TGGCGGGAAGAGGATACAGAGGAGCGCCGCTACCCAGCGCCGCGAGAGCGGGCCACCGTCGCGTAGCCAGAAAACGCTCGTGCTCGCGAAGAGAACCGCCACCATGAGGAGAAACCAAAGCATGCGGCTCAACGGAAATTCCACGAGCCCGAAAGGAAGCATCACCGCCAGAGCCCAGGGGGGATTCCAGGCGACCTTCACGCTTCCGTTTTGGAGGGGTGGCACGCCCTGCAAGGCGGCAACCGCATCCAGATCGTAGGGGTTGCCTCCTGTGAGAAGCAGGCGCGCTGCCATCCAATAGGCTTCGTAGTCTCCTGCCGAGGGATCAACGAGTGCCGGGGTGCGCGTCCCTTGCCAAACGAGACCGGCCAACACGAGAGCGAGCGCGGTGATTTTCCCCACGCGCGCCAGACACTGCTGCCTCACCTCACCTGCCTTTGCTTTCACACCACGAGCCCTCCGCACGGCGCTTGAGGATCTGACCAACCGGCGCGCCTCCGTCCCGCCTGGCGCCAACTATACTATACCATGCCTGCCTGCACTCGCCAAGCCTTCACTGCGGCGCGCGCCGACAGGCGCGCGGGCCGGGGATACCACGGATGGAGGACCGACGCGGATGGGTAAGGGCGGGCCTTCCCATCCCAGCAAAGGTCCTACGGGCCTCCGCCGCCCCCGCGCCCGCCTGCCTAGATTGCCGGCGAACATAGCCCCAGCAGCTCGCAGGGCTTCGCCCACACGCAGTGCGGACGTTTATATCCGTGCTGCCTACGCCCGCGTGATCCTTATGCCCGTGGGCATAGGACTATTGGCCTAGGAGCGCTGGGTCCAATAACCCATTACCTCATCCGCTCAGGAATGAGATAATAGACACCAGCAGGCTACTGCTGGAGGGAGATTAACACCATGATGTCGATGTTCCGCAAACTTTGGACCGAGGAAGAGGGCCAGACGCTGGTTGAATACGCTCTCATCATTGCCCTCATCGCCGTCGCGGCAATCGCCGCGATGTCCTACCTTAGCGGCCGGGTTCGGACCAACTACAGCTCGGTCGGCAACGAGCTCAACGTCGAAGTGCCGACGGACTAGGGCGGCGGGTCCTGATCTATCAGAAGAGTGCTCCCCTACAGGCAGATAGGGCTGCATCCCCAAGTCTGTCCTGCTCCGCCTCGTTTGTGAACGGCGTAGAAGCCTGTGGCAAAGGAGCACTCACTCGGGAACACCCCTTTTGGGCATTCGGGGGCGCGCGCGATGCGCGCCCCTGGGCTTTGGTTTCCCAGCGTTGCGGCTGGCCATGCTACGCCGCGGGCTGGGCGGGCACCATCAGGACTGCCGTAGCATCGCGGTACACCTCGCGCCATCGCCCGGAAGCCCGCGCGCGCTCCTCCAGCTTCTTCTGGCTCTTCCGGTCCAGCAGCAACCCATCGATCCGGTACCTGTCCATGACCTCCTCGACGTTGTACCCGGCGCCGGCAAACCGGCAGTCGTCGATCTGTTCCACCGGATAGAACTCGAAGCGGGGATCGATGAAGACCGGTTGCTCCGGCGCTGCCCAGATCAGGTAGCTCCCGAAGCCCGTGGTGTGGAAGAGCCGCTTGGGGCGCTCTTCCGGCGGGAGCGCGCGCAGTTTCTCCACCGCCACAACCGGCGTGTCCTCCGTGAGCAACGAGACCGGTTGCCCCAGGAGCGGTCGAACCCAGGGCAGCGACAGAACGACCGCTATCGCCAGTGCCCCCATCAGTGAGGCGTTCGCCCAGACAATCCCCTGCCCTGCGCCATCCTGCCTTGTGACCGGTGGCGGATCACCCCGGCGCGATACCAGGGCCTCGGCGAGGGGGAGATAGGCCACCATCGCAAACCACACGATGTTACGCCCGGCCGAGAGCCCCAGCCAGAGGAACGCCAGCACGAGGAAGAGGTCGGTGAGCGCCGGGCGCCGGCGCGCGTAGATCAGCGCCACGAAAAGAGCAATCACCAGCGCGAAGAAGAGCGCGCCGGCCGCGTTTCTGGGTGTCGGGGAGGCCCACTCGGTCACAAGGCTCACCACGCTCTTCGAGGTCATCAGGTGGCTCACGTAGCCGAGCACGCGCGGGCCGGTGGGGTTGGCGAGGACGGCCAGTGCCACGGCCCCAGTATAGCCGGCCAGCCGCCGCCACTCGCGCGGCGAGAGCGCATCGGCGTCTCCCGCCTTGCGTCGAATTCCCTCTCCCAGCAGCACCAGGCCCATCAAGCCCAGCCCTAGCAGGAAGGAGCCGTGCAAGTTGACCCAAAGCGCCATCAGAGGTACGAGCGGCCAGAGAGTGCGCCACCATCGCATCCGGTAGCCGGTCAGGATCACCAGGAAGCCGGCAAAGAGCGGGATGGCATAGCTCTGCGGACGGATACTCCAGTTGGTGTAGGCGTTCGGCTCGATGGCCAGGAGCAGCACTGCCGCGGCCAGGCGGGGGCGCCCCGTCTTCCGGACGACCATCCAGAGGAGCAACAGGTAGGCCACTGCTATCAGCACCGCCTGGACTACCACGAGCAGCGACAGCCCGCCCGCCTGGTGAAGCGCGTACATCACGCACTGCGCAAGCCACCCCTGATTGAAGAACGGCTCGCCGGCATGCGTGAAAGAGAAGGAATCGGCCGTCGGAATGCGCCCCTCGCGAACGATGGTCCGGCCCATCGCCATATGCCACCAGAAGTCGTGGGGCGCGATGCGCGACAGGAGCGGCACGATCATGGTGACCGCCACCGCCGCGGCGAGGTAGACGTTGTCCAGGCTCAGGAGGCAGCGGGTCCCGAGCGAGAGTACTTCACGCCGGGGCTTCATGCAAGCCACCCCAACCGTCGCATTGATGAGCGGATGCACTTCACGCCCGGGGTACAGAGGCGCCAGTCACAAAAGAACGTTTCCATCTTATCCACTTCATTCTGTTGCCACCGGCTTCGATTCCTTCCGCCGGATCGGCGGGCCAAGAGGGGCCCTGCCCGCCCGGGAATGAGATGTGGCAGGACCATTGGCCCAGTTTGGGTGGGCCGCCCTTCCCATGCGCGCTCTAAGGGCGCTTGCCAGAATAATGGGTAGAAGCCCTCGTGGAAGGAGATGCACATGAAGTCTCTGCTGTGCAAGCTGTGGGTGGAGGAAGAAGGGCAAACGCTGGTTGAATACGCTCTCATCATTGCCCTCATCGCCGTCGCGGCAATCGCCGCGATGTCCTACCTTAGCGGCAAAGTCCAGACGAACTACAGCTCCGTCGGAAACGAACTCTAATGCGAACACCGAGCCCGTCGGCCGCCGACGGGTGCCCTCGTGGAAGGAGCATGCACATGAAGTCTCTGCTGTGCAAGCTGTGGGTGGAGGAAGAAGGGCAAACGCTGGTTGAATACGCCCTCATCATTGCCCTCATCGCCGTCGCGGCGATCGCCGCAATGTCCTACCTCAGCGGCAAAGTCCAGACGAACTACAGCTCCGTCGGCAATCGGCTCTGATGGTCTGAATAGGAGTGCTCGTGATCTGAGAGCACCGGGGGCGCGCTGCTCCGCATGGGCGGCGCGCCCCTGATCCCCAGGCGGGCACGCTTCCCGGTGAGTTCCACAGGCCTTCGCGGCTCGTCACCACTCATAGGAATGCCCGCGGTTCCAGGACCTCCGACAGCCCTCGGGAAGGAGAAGTACCGATGGGACACCTGCTATGCGCGCTCTGGGCGGAGGAGGAGGGGCAGACGCTGGTTGAATACAGCCTGATCGTCGCCCTCATCTCCGTCACGCTCATCACCGCCCTCGGGTTCGTGAGCGGGAAGATACAGGCCAAGTACAGCAGCATTCGCGACGCGATGTAGCATCCTCACGCGCCGCGGGAACTGGGCATCGGCGCCGGCCCCGCCCCCACAGCAGAAAGGGCCGGACGGCGCCGGCCCGGCCCTTAGTCGCTCTCATCCCAGCAGCCTAGAGCAGGCCAAACGCCTTCGCGGCGGCACCCGCAGCGGCGGCGGCAGCCATCCCCAGGGCCGCCACCAGGCGGGTCTGCCAACGCGGCAGCGGAACCAGCGTCACCCTCTTCAGGCGCTCGCTCCACTGCGTCGAGAGCGCCTGGAGCTGTGCCTCCATGCTCTGACGAGTCTCCTCCAGCTGTCGCTTTACCTCCGCCACTCGCGCCGCATGCTCCTCCTGGATCTCCTCCATGCGCGCGGAGAAGCCCTCGAGCACGACGCTCACTTCCTGGCGGATGGTCGCGATTTGCGGGGGAAAGGCCTCGGTCTCCTTCTCAAGCTCCGCGATCCGCGTCTCGACGTCCTGGAACGCCGCGGTGACCGTGGCGCTCGCCGCCCCATCGAACGCCTCCTCGCCGAAAAGGCTCTGGTCCATCACGCGCTTCGCCTCGAGCACCTCTTGCAGCGCCGCCTCGAAGTGCCGCTGGTGAATCCGCTTGCGGTGGTCCGGCCCTTCCTCGCCAGCCGCCATCTGGGCCGCCTTCAGCACCGCGTTCTTGATATCGCCCCCCGAGATGGCATGGGCCTCGGCCAGGGCGCGAAAATCGACATCCTCCGCGAGCGGGGTCCGCTGCGGGTGAATCTGCACCTTCCAGATCAACTCGCGCTCTGGCGCGCCCGGCATCTCAAACAGGATGTGCGTCCGCACGCGCCGTTCAAAGGCCGGGTCGAAGTTGGCGCACAGGTTCGTGGCAAAGATGACCACGCCGTCATAGCTCTCCAACTCCTTGAGCAGCACGTTCACAGCCTGGTTGGCCTCGCGCTCGTAGCCATAGCTCATGGTGGTGAAGCGCCTGCTGGCGATGGAGTCCGCCTCGTCGAAGAGGAGCACCGCGTCCTGCTGGCGCGCTTCCCGGAAGACCGCCGCGATGTTCTTGCCCGTCTCACCCGCCCAGCAGCTCTCCAGCTCGCTGTACCGGATCCGGTAGAGGCGCTTCCCAAGAAGATTGGCGACCGCCTCGGCGCAGATCGTCTTTCCCGTCCCCGGTGGCCCGGCGAAGTTGAAGACGAGGCCCGTGCCGGTGTTGTGGCGCTCTCCCAACCCCCACGTGTCGAAAATGAGGTGGTGCTTCTCTATCTGGACGAGCGTATCCGCGAGGGCGCGACGTGTCTTCTCCGGCAAGATCACATCCGCGAACGTCTTGCGCGGGACGATCAGCTCGACGAGGTCCCGACGCGGCCCCCAGTTGAGCAGGTCTCTTAGCATCGATTTCCTTTCCGACAGCGGATCGGGGAGCGGATCCCCACCCTCATGCCTGCTACCCCCATCGATACCCCATCGGGACGCCGCCATCGCCGCGGTGCCCCCGAGAGCGCCTTCGCCCGCGCCAACCGCGGCATGCCAGAGCGCGCCCGCACCTTGGGGCCTTCTCCCCATTATACCGATGAGCATGTCAGGAGTCAAAAAGGAGGTCGGGCAGTTTGGCAGCCCCCAGCACACCCAGCGGGCGCAGGGAGGAAGGCTGCCCGCCATGCCGAATAGCGTATCGAGTAGGTGTGGTTGCGCAGGCCCGACCTTCGGCCCTCATCCGGGCGCGGCCTCGCCCGAGTTGACGTCCGGCCGTTTCGATGGCGAACTACGAGATCAGAAACTAGGACCACAGAACCTGAATGGCTCGGAGGACCCGGCGGAACGAGCTTGCCTCCCGGCACGCCCGGCCCTCCCCGACAGAGACCATGGCGATCACCCAAGAGCAATTGGCCCACCGGCGGCGCTGCCGGACGCGCTGGGTCCTCAACAGCGTTACTGCCTGGAATGTATTGGCCCCGCCTCCCACGGCCATCGTGCGCGCGCGGCTCATCCCGAACTCCTGGCTGGGCACCCCTCTCCCATCGCGCGCTCGCCCCTGCTACGAGCGCGTCGGCGTGATCCATGTGCATACCAATTACAGCGACGGCCTGAGCTCTTTCCAAGAGGTGGTGGAGGTAGCGCGCCGCTGCGACCTCGACTTCATGATCACTTCCGACCACAACACGCTGGCGCCGCTGCGCGACGGGTGGGAGGGTTACTATGGCGATTGCCTGGCCCTCGTGGGCGTCGAGATCACCTGCGATGAGGGCTACGTCCTGGGCCTGAACCTGCCACCGGAGTTCGAGCCGCGACGCGACGCGGCGGCCCGGGTACTCGCCGAGATCCGCGCCGCGGGCGGTCTGGCGTTCCTCTGCCTCGTCTGCGACCCCCGTTTTGCCTGGCGGTCTCTTCCCAAAGAGGGCTTCGTAGGCATGGAGGTGATCAACCTGGGAACCCAGGGCATGCGGACCCTCAACCTGGTGAACCTCGCCCGGGCCGCAATCCGCTACCACCGTTCGGGGTCGATCCGGGCGTTTTCGCTCCTCGCGCGGCGGCCCACCCCAGAGCTGAAGGTATGGGACGAACTCTCGCGCGAGCGCCCGATTGTCGGCCTGGGGTGCGTCGATGCCCACTCGCTGTTTAGGGTGAATGGCCGGCCCGTGCCCCTCCCCTCCTACACGGATAACTTCAACCTGTTGCGCACCCATGTGCTCTGCCGGGAGAGCGCCACCGGCGATTTCCACCGCGACTCTGCCCAGCTCTACGAGGCCATCGCCTCCGGTCGCTGCTTCTTCTCCTACCACGTGCATGGTGATGCCACCGGCTTCCGCTTCCATGCCTTCTCCGAGGGGCATGAGGCCACCGTGGGCGAGGAGATCTCTCTGGGAGATGGGGTCCGCCTCTGCGCCTACCATCGCGGGGAGGAGGCGAT
>DUUU01000092.1 GCA_012841485.1 Armatimonadota bacterium | reverse complement strand
GCCGTCGGCTCGGAGCGCTAAGCGCGCCATCCCCGGGATCGCCGGCATCCCGCCGGCCCCCCTCCCGAGACGCGAAAACCACCGATGCCCCCGCATCGCTGGCCAGCGGCAAGCGCTCCGACCCTCCGCGCCGGGTTGGCCTCCCAGCCTGAATACGCACACGGGATCTTGTCAGTTGGCCCCGAATGTGGTATCATACAGCACACGCGGAGAGGTGTCCGAGCGGTTTAAGGTGCAGCTCTCGAAAAGCTGTGTGGCGCAAGTCACCGTGGGTTCGAATCCCACCCTCTCCGCCAGAAGGGGCTCTGCATTCCGCCGAGCCCCGTTTTTGTGTACGCTCCGCAAGGCTCCGCTGCGCCATGGCATCTACTCCCCGCTTCCAGGCGCCCGGCCGCCGTGTTGCCACGACACGGAGATGCCTCCCTGTGCATCACAGCCTCGAGGCCTTTGCGCACGGTGCGAGGGCACGCGCCGATCGGCTCGATGCCCCTCAAGACGAGTGGGAACTCCGCTCCCGGATGCGGTGTTCATAGAAGCGAAGGACCTCATAGGCGTTGCCGGGGCAGCACAACGCTAGGGTCCACTCCCCGGCCGGCGCGTATCGGGTGTGGCCGGCCGGGGTCTTTTCTTTGCCGGGGCCTACTCCTCGCTCCCCTCGGCAGCCAACTCTTCCTGAAGCTTCTCGTGGCAACGCTCCCGGATGAATAGCTCTACCAGACGGCCATCCAGCTTGCCCGCCGCCGCGTCTTTGCGCAGGATGTCGAAGGCCACCTCCGGGCTGAACGCCTTCTTGTAAGGCCGGTCAGACGAAGTGAGGGCGTCGTAGACATCGGCGATGGCAAGAATACGTGACTGGAGCGCCAGATCATCGCCCTGCTTGCCGTGCGGGTAGCCGCTGCCGTTGAGCGCCTCGTGGTGGTCGCCGGCAAAGACGGGCACATTTCGGAGCTTTCGCGAGAAGGGGATCTGCGACAGGAGGCGAGCCGATACCTCCGCGTGCCCGCGGATGATCTGAAACTCCTCGGGCAAGAGGGTTCCTCTCGGAATGGAGAGGTTTCGCACTTCATTCTCGGTCAGGTATGGTTGCGGGTTACCCTCGTCATCCATGTAGGTACGCGCGGCAATCGCGCGCAGGCGCTCGACCCGGTCCGGCGCCATAAACTCCCCCGCGAGGTTGATCGCGTCGAGGAAGGCCAGGTCATCCGCCAGCCGCTCAATCTCAACGCGCAGCTCCGCATCCACCGCTTCTAGCTCCGCGGCCGGCGCTCCCGCCTGCGTCAACTCCAGCTTGCGGCGAAGCGCCGCGTTCTCCATCCCACGCCGGATCACTGACCACCGGGCCCGAATCTCGCTGATGCGATCGTACACCGTCTGCAGCTTCGTCGCCTTGTCGACGATGTGCTCCGGCACGACGATCTTGCCAATATCGTGGAGCAGGCCGGCGATCTTCAGCTCCTTCAGCTCTTCTTCGGTGAACTTGCGCCCCCCGAAAAGATCCTCTTCCGCTTCATTCACCGCGCGCGCCAGGATGCCGGCGAGATGGGTGACGCGGTTGATGTGGCCCGCCGTATAGTGGGACTTCTCGTCCACGGCAGCCGCCATCACGTGAATCAAGCCATCGAGGAATGCCTCCAGATCCTGGATCAGGCGCGTGTTCGTCAGCGAGATGCCTGCCTGCGACGCCAGCGAGCGCGTGCGCTCCACGTTCGCGGCGGGGAAAGGGATCACCTGACCCGTCGTCGGATCCTGGGCGTTGATCAACTGGAGCACGCCGATGATCTCGTCCTCGTAGTTGCGCATCGGCACGACAAGCATGGAGCGCGAGCGGTAGCCGGTCACCGCGTCGAAGCGGCGCGGCCCGCTAAAGTCGAAGCCCTCCGCCTCGTACACGTCGGGGATGTTCAGGGTCTCGCCCGTCAGGGCAACATAAGCGGAGACGTGCGCCCTGTCGAGCTTTACGGGGGGAAGGGCAATCCGGTCGCCGCGGACCCCGCCCAGGCGCGTGCCCAGGCTCTCCGTTTGCATGATCTCGATCTTCAGCACGCCCGCATCCCGGTCGACGGTGTAGAGCGTGCCGGCATCGGCGTGGTTGATCGCGCGTGCCTCGTCCACGATGCGCTCCAGCAGGCGGTTTGTATCCCGCTCCGCGGAAAGCGCGATGCCGATCTCGGTCAGGCGCTGAATCTCCGCCGCCATCCTGTCATGGAGCACCTTCACCCGCAAGAGCGAGCGCACTCGTGCCAGCAGCTCAGTCCGATCCACCGGCTTGGTGAGGAAGTCGTCCGCGCCCACGTCCATCGCGCGCACTCGATCCACCACCCTGGAGAGCGGTGTCACCATGATCACCGGAATGGAGAGTGTGGCCGGATTCCGTTTCACCTCGCCACAGACGTCGAAGCCATCGATGCCCGGCAACCCCGCATCGATGATCAGGATATCCGGGCGCTCCGCCTGGTGGACCACACTAAGAACCGCTCCCCCATCCCGAACAGACACCACACGATACCCGGCCTTGACCAGATGGCCCTCGGTCGTCGAACGCGCGCTACCATCGCCATCCGCCACCAGGACCAGTGTTTCCCTGGGATCTACCATATTGAGCTCTCCACCCACTCGTTCGAGGGCAACCTCGCCGGCATGGTGGACCTGCCTGGCCCAAGCAATCCTGTACCACCCGCCCACGTGCTGTTCCGGGGCTAACCGGTCCAGCCAGATTCACCCTGGCCCGCTCTAGGGGAACGGTACCTGGTTCGGCGCTCGCCGCCTACATCCTCGTATCACCGCACCCATTCGAGCGCACATGACTTGCCAGAACGCCCGGTAGGCTAACGACGCCGTCTCCCCCACCCCGACCTCCCTCATCCAGGCAAGGTGGTCACCCCTGCACATTTCACCGACAACCTGGATCAATTCCCAGAAGGGGATCCCGCCTGCGTAGCGAACCATACGTTCTGGGTGTGGCATAGCCGGCCGTTCGCGAACCTTTCGCGCGACTCACGAGGGAAGGCTTCCCAGGGCGCCGAACCGGTATGGTACACCCTGCCCGAATGGGTGCCGCACTACTACGCGCACCCTTGCTATTGATCTTTGCGAGGGCTTATGCTATGATACCGCTTGTGCGTCAGCGCCTACCAGGTGCTGGCGTTGTAAGCCCCCAGCACTCGTAAGTGTAAGGCGATATCGGTCCTGCCGCGTTGCGGAGAGAGAGTCTCCCCGGTAACCGCGACTAGCAGGACTCCGCCGCCAGGGAATCCGAAACCCTTGCACCGTGCCATTTCGGGTTCGGTGAGGACTGAAAGAACGAACGCACAGCCCTGTGGCGAAAGGATCGGATATGAAGCACGTACAGCGCGTTAAGCTTGCCGGGCACGCGCTCTACCGGGTTCTGTATCTCCTCATCCTGGCCGGCTTGATCCTGGCCATACCGGAGCATTCCCTTCACGCGCAATCCTCCTCCGAAAAGAAGCTGGATCCTGCCACCGAGGCCGCCTATCGGAGGCTGACCGCCGCCATTGATCCCGCGGCGCTCGACCGACACGTGCGTGCGCTCTCGGCGATCCCTTCTCGCGTGGCGGGCTATCCGGGTTCCCGACAGGCGGCCGAATACGTGGAGCAGCAGTTCCGAAAGGCCGGCTTGACCAACGTGACCACCGAGCAGTTCGAGGTCACGGTCCCCGTCAGCGATGGCCTGCGGATCAAGGATTCCATGCTCCTGGTTGATATGCTCACCCGGGGCGATGCCTCTCCCCTCGTCCGCCACATTCTCAGCCGTCTCACTCCCGAGACGCTGCAGAAGCTGAACGACTGTGTTCAGCCATTGCGCGAGTTCCAGCAGGCGGATGAGGTGTTCCAGCGCGAGAACGCGAAGTACCTCAAGGAGCTCGAGGCACACCCCACGACTCCGGGCACTCTCCCGCTGATCAAGCCGAACTCGCTCCTCACCGCCGACCAGGCGCATCAGAAGGCACAGGCGGCGTTGCGCGAGAAGCTGGCCGTCCTGGAGCCACCCCTTATTGACGAGCTCAACTGGCTCTGCCATAATGGCCCGCTCTATACACCAGAGCGCTTTATCGGGGTCACTCTCAGCTCCGACGCTCGCCAGATGCTGGCCAAGTCGCCCACCGGCGGCGAGCAGCTTGCCCTAAACCGGCAGCTCCTAGCCGATGCGTTTCCTGGAGCCATCGCCATCCTTGCTACCTGGATGGATATCGATGGCACTCGGTACCGCCTCTATCCTCTCTGGCCTAACCAGGTCCAGACTTCCAAGCTGCCCTCGCCAGAGAAGGGGGGCCTCCAGGCTCCGCTCATCGACGTCGGCCCCGGCAAGCTCGCCAACTTCAACGGCAAGACCGTTGACGGCTCCATTGTCATGGTCGACTTCAACTCCGCTCAGGAGTGGCTGAACGCGCCGCGCCTGGGCGCCAAGGCGGTCCTCTTCGTGGAGCCGGAGAGCACGCAGCGTGGCGAGGCAGAAGGCAAGTTTATCTCGATTCCCCTGGCGATCCCGCGCTTCTGGATCGCCCGCGAGGATGCCGACGCCATCCGGTCTCGCTTCCAGCTTGCCTCGGATGGCAACTACCTCGTTCCCAAGGTCCGCCTCATCTCCGAGGTGTTCTGGCAGAAGCGGCCCGCGCGCAACGTCGTCGGCTGGGTGGAAGGCACCGATCCCAAGTTCAAGGATCAGGTGATCGTGATCGAGTCGTACTACGACTCGATGTCGGTCGTGCCCGACCTCGCGCCGGGCGCAGAGTCCGCGTGTGGCGTTGCCACCCAGCTTGAGCTGGCACGCCTCTACGCCGGCGAGAAGCCGCGCCGCAGCATCATGTTCCTCTCCACCGGCGCGCACCACCTTGCGCTCAAGGGTATTCGCGCCTACATGGAGCAGCACTTCTCCGAGCACGAGGTGCCCCCCGTCAAGACCCGGTTCGTCATGTGGCTGGGCAACCAGGCGACGCCTGTCGGCAAGGGCCTCGTGACCATCATTCTCGGTCTGATCGCGCTCAGCGTCCTGCGCGGCATCGGTCGCGCTCGGCTCTTCGGAAAGATCGCGGGTGGCGTGGCTGGCGTGGCGCTCATCTTCTGCATCGTCGGCTTCTGGACCCTCAGCCCGCAGGAGGAGCAACCGCGCAAGCGCTGGTATGTCTTCACCGGCCTCGACCTGAGCAGCAAAACACCTCGCGTAGGCATGTTCTACAAGGGCATGTACTACGATTACCGTCAGGATATTCAGCGGAAGTTCGCCGATTTCGCCCGCGTCCAGCGCGAGAACGCCGAGCAGATCGTGAAAACGGCCCTGGGCGGCGATCCGAAGGAGCTCTTCGCGGACGGCGTCAACCCGATCTCGGGTAAGGACTGGCGCAACTTCATCCCGGGCAAGGTTGCCCTGGACCACGAGCCGGTGACGATGGCTGGCGCGATGGGCGTCGGATTTGTCACCACGGATGATGCCCGCCCCTACGTCGATACACCGTTCGACACCCCCGACAAGGTGAGCATCTACAACCTGTCGCGGCAGGCACGCCTCCTGGCGGCGCTCTACTACGACATGGTCAACGATAACAACGATCCGGAGTCTCAGGAGGAGCTCGCCCTTCCGGTCACCGACCCCTCCACCTTCTCGCGCATGACGCTCACCGGCGGTTTCGCCAAGCTGGTGGGTCGCGTGGTGGAGTTCGACCCGCGCCGCTCCTTCATTCCCGATAAGGAGATTCCTGGCGGCCTGGCCGTCGTCGAGAACAACAACAAGACCTACATGGGCGTTCGCGGCCCGATGGTCGAGCAGGTGGATGACAAGGGCGCCTTTGAATTCGCTGGCGTCGCTCCGCTCACCGCGTATGGCTATAACCGTCCCACGCACCTCGCGGCGTATCACATCAACGCCGAGACGGGGGACATCGACTATGCGCCGGACCTGGGCGTCTCGGGTGCCCGCGACTATCCGCTGGAGCAGTATATCACCACGGGCTACAAAGAGGCGACCATCGTCGCGTTCAAGTGCACTTGAACGCGACGATGGTCGCCTCTTTGTAGCCCGTGGTGATATACT
>DUUU01000091.1 GCA_012841485.1 Armatimonadota bacterium | reverse complement strand
TCGAGTGGCTGATGCGCCCGATACCCCGCCCCGTGCGCGCGCTCCTGTTGAAGGACCTGCGGGTTTTCTGGCGCGACCCGGCGCAGTGGGCCCAGCTCCTGCTCCTCTTCGGTCTGCTGATCATCTACATCAGCAACCTGCGTAACATGCCGCTCAACACCGGGGAGCCGTTTTGGCAGAGCGTCATCTCCTTCTTCAACATGGGCGCCACCTGCTTCGTGATGGCCACGCTCACCTCCCGCTTCGTCTTCCCGATGTGGAGCCTGGAGGGCCAGCAGTTCTGGGTGGTCGGTCTCGCCCCGCTCACGCGACGGCAGCTGCTGGTGCAGAAGTTCCTCGGCTGCTCCCTGGGGTGCATCCTCTTAGGCGAGGCGGTGATGATGTACTCCAACTACATGCTGCGCGTTCCCCCGCTGATGCTTGCGCTCTCAGGGGTCACCGTCGCCGTCGTCAGCGCCGGGCTGGTCAGCCTCGGGCTCGGCCTGGGCGCCGTCTTCCCCAACTTCCGCGAAGACAACGCGGCGCGCATCGCCAACAGCGCCGGTGGCACGCTCAATATCGTCCTCAGCCTACTCTATATCGGGGCGATCATCGCTGTTCAGACCTATCCGATCCACGCCCTCCTCACCGGGAAGGCGCCCGGATGGCACGCGCTCCGCGGTGAGATCCTCACCGCCGGCCTCCTCTTCGCCCTCATCAACGCCATCGCCATCGGCGTGCCCCTATGGCTCGGCCTTCGCGCTGTTGACCGCATGGAGCTGTAGCCACGCCTCTCAGGGAATCTCGTGACCCAGGCCCCCAGGGTTTGCATGGACGAGAATCAGAACCCGCCCGGATGATCTTTCTCCCGGCAAGGTGGTATTGTATTCGTGAGCCTACTTTCGGGAGGGGGAGCGCGGGCGATCCGGTGTGGGCGACGCACGCTACTTGCAAGGGATGAGATCCCTTCTGCCCGGCTCGGGGCCGCGCTCCATATTGACGGTTGCGTCGTCACCGTGGGCAGCCCAGGAGTGCCGCCAGGACGCCTTTCGCGCCGCGGGCTCCGGTGATCGGCCACGGGCATGGAGAGATGCTGGCTTGCAGTCCCGCGCCGAGCTCTCCGGTGCTCCCCTCACCCCGGCTTATGGTCCCGCGCCCCATCCTGCGGATACGTCGCGCCCCGTTGACTCGGGCGGCTGGCCATGCTACCATCCGGGTGTGTCCATCAACCCAAACGATCCAAACACCTGGCCCGAGGCGGCCCGCGCGCTGTTTCGCCAGCGCGAGCACGTCACCAGGGGCCGGCCCGAGCTGGTCGCGCTGATCC
The DNA here is from genome assembly GCA_012841485.1 of Armatimonadota bacterium. The sequence continues at coordinate 1,844 of DUUU01000091.1, read as the reverse complement.
GCGAGCGAATCGAGGCGCAGGGACCCTTGTCTTTCGCCGAGTTCATGCGTCTGGCGCTCTACCACCCGGCGCATGGCTACTACATCGCCCCGGATCTCCGCTTCGGGCGGGAAGGCGACTTCCTGACGGCCCCCGAAACTCACCCCGCCTTTGGCGCGCTGGTCTGCCGGTTTCTCGCGCGCCTCTGGGCCCAAATGGGCGCGCCGGCGCGGTTTACCGTCGTGGAAGCGGGCGCGGGCACGGGAGCACTCGCCGCGCAGATCTGGCGCTATGCCGCAGAGCACCACCCCAACCTCGCCGCCGCGCTGGAGTATCTCGTGGTAGAAACCAGCCCCTCGCTGCGCGCGCGCCAGCAGCGGGCGCTCCACGCCCTCTCGGCAAACGCCCGATGGCTGGAGAGCCTGGACGAGGTGCCCCCCGGAAGCGTGGAGGGGTGCCTTCTCACCAATGAGCTGCTGGATGCCCTGCCCGTTCACCGGGTGCAGATGACCGACCGCGGCTTGCAGGAGCTATACGTCGGGCTGCGCGACGGCGAGTTTGCCGACCTCCCCGGACCACTCTCCACGCCGGAGATCGCGCGCTTCTTCGTGCACGTGGGCGTCATGCCACCCGAGGGCACCATCGCTGAAGTCGGTCTTGAAGCCGTAGCCTGGTACCGCCAGGCGGCGGGCTGCCTGGCCCGGGGCGTCTTGCTCACCATCGATTACGGCTATCCAGCCACCGAGCTCTACACGCCCGCCCGGCCCCGCGGCACGCTCCTCTGCTACTACCGCCATGCCGCCAACGAGGAGCCGTACCGGCGCATCGGCACCCAGGATATCACCGCCCACGTCGATCTCACCGCGCTAACGCGGGCAGGAGAGGAGGCCGGACTCCAGACGCGCGCGCTCCAGACACAGCGCGAGTGGCTGCACTCCCTGGGGATCGAGGAGTGGCTGGATGGTCATGGGAGCGGGCCCACCAGGGAGTGGCCGCGCCGGGATCTGGTTGCCCTGGTGCATCCGGGTGCCCTGGGGCGGTTGAAAGTGTTGGTGCAGGCGAAAGGCCTCTGATGACGAATGGTACCGCGGAGGCAGGCTGTATGCAGAGCAGACATCGCCATACCTTCCGCTCCAAGACCCACCAGGTGCCGGGCGCGTGGGTGGTCCAGACACGCTGTACACAAGGGGCGGTGCCGCTGCGGCTGTGTGTGCCCGTGCTCCTCATCGGCCTATGGCTGGTGCTGGCCGCCTGGCCTGCGTCCGCGGCCTACGTCTCGCGCGTGACCGCGACGCGGATCGAGGTGGAGCGTCTTCCCCGGCACACCACGCCGGGCAGCTTCTTGCAGGCGGGGCCCGAGGGGGCGCCACGGGGATACCTGCGGATCGTGGAGATCCGGGGACGCCGGGCGCAGTGCCGGCTGGTGGCGGGCACGGTTCGCCCGGGAGACGAGACCGAGCCGATCGCATCGCGCCCGGTCAGACTGGCGTTGCTCACGGATAATCCGCAGGCGCCCACCGTCGCGGAGCTACGCACCCTCTTCCCTGGGGTGACGCTCCTCGGCCCCGAGGGCCGGGGGCTCGATGCCTCGCGGTTCGATGCGGCCATCTCCCTCCTCTATCACCCGGAATCGCTCCCGCTGTTCCGTTTTGCCGCGATGGCGGCGTTCGCTTCTGCCGGACGCCCGGTCTTCATGGGGCTGCCGGAGTATGCATCGCGACGGGGAATCTCCATAGCAGTGGATCGCCGGGAGATACCCCATCGCGTGCGGTGCGCGCGGACACACCCGCTTCTGGGTATCTCATCAAAGGCTCCTTGGATAGTGCCAAGTGCGTAACCACCTTCAGGTTTGTTATCAAATAGGT
>DUUU01000090.1 GCA_012841485.1 Armatimonadota bacterium | reverse complement strand
GTTGCGTGTGCCACGGGCTGCGACCGCGGCACCTTGAGCGGCGGGTTCTCGGGCGCCGGTTGTGGCGATGGCTGCGCAGGCGATGGCTGCGCGGCCGGTGGTTGCTCCGGGGGCGCGAGAGGCGCCGTTGGTGAGAGGGCGGGCGCCACCGGTGGGCTAGATACGGAGGTCGCGATCCCGCTGGAGGGCTCTCCACCCACCAGGATGCGAGCTGTCTCGTTCCCAGAGCGGATCACGACGCCCCCGTGCTCGACGGTGAGAAGACGCCAGCCCCCGATGGTCTCGCTGATGGAGACCACGGTGAGCTTGCCGCCGCTACGGAAGACGGCGCTGGGTCGAGCGCCCAGCAGCGTGCCGATCAGCTCCGGTTTCGGCGGCAGCGGGCGGGGGGTATGCGCCTGGCGTGGCCAGGTGGTTCCAGCCGGCCCTGCGGCCCCTCCCCCCGGGATGGGACGTATCGGCGGGAGTATCCCTGGCCCGCCTGGCCAGGAGACCGCCGGGAGCGTTGGCAGCTGGCTGCCCCCCGTGGATGCCGTCGCCAGGGGTGGAAGGCTGGGTGGACGGCTCGTTGCTGCAACCGCGGGGGGATCCGGAAGCTGCACGAACGGGTCCGCGTGAGGCGCGAGTGCCGTCTCACCGCTGGCCATGCGCCGCTCCTGCGCCGGGGTGAGTGGAGGTGGCCCTGCCAACTCCAATGGAACCGGCGCCGTGTCCTCCTTGGCCGTCGAGGCCGTGTCAGCGGGCGGAGCCGCCGGGCGCATGGCTCGCGTGATGTTCCATGCGGCGAACCCGACCGCCAGACAGCAGCCCGCGATCAGTGCTGCTATCGTGGCAGGACTGCTCTTTTGGGTGTTGCTCATGGCTCCAGCTCCAGTGTGGGTCGGGGGAACTCGCTCACAGGCGGAGCAGCCTCGGGTTCCACCGGGTAGGCCGCTACGAAGATGAGGAGCTCCGTTGTCGCTGTCCGCGTGGATCGCGTCTTGAATAGCTCGCCTACCAACGGAATGTCGCTCAGGATGGGCAGTCGCCGCACCGTCCTCACGACTTCATCGCGGTCCAACCCCCCAATGACCAGCTGTTCGCCGCGCGCCAGTCTCACGGTCGTATCCGCCTCGCGGCTCGCCGTTTGCGGCAGGCCATCGATCACCTCCGAGACGGTGCTCACAACTGGGTGTACTTTCAGCGTGACCGATTGATCCGGGTGGATGCGCGGCCGAATCAGCAGCGCCACGCCCACCGGTATCGTCTCGGTGCCCACCACTGTGCCGACGTCCGGGCTCACCACGTTGATCCCCCGGAAGCGGCGCAGGTCGCCGATGAAGATGTTCGCATCCTCGTTGTTGACAACCGAGATGCTCGGGTTCGCAATCAGGCGTGCACGGCTTTCGGTGATCAGCGCCTGGAGGGTGGCCCGGAAGCTCGGGCTGCTGTACTGGAGATTGCCGAAGTTCAGGCCGCTGCCCCCCGGAACCGTGACCGTGGTGCCGAAGTTGGTGAGATTCCAGTCGATCCCCAGTTCCCGAACGTCCGCCTTGTTCACCTCCACGATGGCCGCCTCAATCCGCACCATCGGCGGCGCAACATCCGTCTCTTCCAGGATCTGCCGCGCGGTGGCGATATCGCTGGGCGTTCCCATCAGGACCAGGCGCGTGGATCGGGCCAGCGGTTGGACATTCGGCCCGCTGGTCCCTGTGCTGGTGCCGACCGTGGAAGAGCCGAAGCTGAAGCCGGAGCCACTGGTGCCGCCCATCATGCCGAGCGACAGTGGTTGGAAGGCGGCGGCCGGCGGCGCGGTCGCCTCCGGGGCAGATGCGACCACCAGATCCGGCAGCAGCTTCTTGAGCGCCTCCTCGGCGCGCTGCGGGTTGGTG
>DUUU01000089.1 GCA_012841485.1 Armatimonadota bacterium | reverse complement strand
CTACTCCGTTCTCTCTCGCCTGAATGTGCCGGAGAAGAACATCGTGACGGTGGAGGACCCGGTGGAGTACCAGCTTCCCGGTCTGACGCAGGTGCAGGCCAACCCGGCGGCCAACCTCACGTTTGCCGCCGCGCTCAAATCGTTCTTGCGCCAGGATCCCAATATCATCATGGTGGGCGAGATCCGTGACCTGGAGGTCGGAAGGATCGCCATCGAAGCCGCGCTCACAGGCCACCTGGTGCTCTCGACGCTGCACACCAACGATGCGCCGACCGCCGTCACCCGCCTTGCAGAGATGGGGATCGATCCCTTCTTGATCTCGTCTAGCTTGATCGGGGTTTTTGCCCAACGCCTGGTGCGCCGGATCTGCGAGAAGTGCAAGGAAGCCTACGAGCCGGACCCGGCGGCGCTGAGGCGCGCGGGTTTCGAGGTCGATCAGGATGAGCGGCTGGTGTTCTACCGGGGCCGCGGGTGCGATGCGTGCGGGCACCGGGGCTATAGGGGCCGCATGGGCATCTACGAGCTGTTTGGAATGAGTGATGGATTGCGTGAGCTGGTCAACAAAGGCGAGCCCGCGTACACGATCCGCGCCCTGGCGCGCCAGGAGGGGATGAAGACGCTCCAGGAGGATGCCATCGATAAGATCAAGCTCGGGTTCACCACCCTGGAGGAAGCTATCCGGGTGATCTCAAGCGGGTAGCGCCGCGCAGGACGAAGGAGGGGAAAGCCCCGCATGCCGGTCTTCAACTACACAGCGATCAACCAGGCAGGCAAGCCGGTCAAGAAGTTCATCGAGGCCGAGTCGCAGCAGCAGGCGGCCGAGCGGTTGCGTGCCGCCGGCCTCCGCGTGACGGAGATCAAGGAAGCCGGCAAGTTCTCTATGGCCGCGCTGAACGCCGCCCTCCAGAAGATGGGAGGGGTCAAGCCCCAATCGCTCGTGATCTTCAGCCGGCAGTTCGCTGTGATGATCAACGCCGGGATTCCGGTGATCCGCTGCCTAGATGTTCTGGAAAACCAGGCCGATGACCCGATCTTCGCCCCGATTGTCTCGCGAGTGAAGTCGGATGTCATGGCCGGCAAGACGCTCACCGAGGCGCTGTTGAACCACCCTCAGGCTTTCTCCCCTCTCTTCTGCAGCATGGTGCGCGCGGCGGAGGTCGGCGGTATCCTCGATATTGTCCTCAATCGCCTGGCAGCCTTTCTGGAGAAGGAAGCCGAGATCCGCTCGAAGGTGAAGAGCGCGATGATGTACCCGAGCGTCATCTTCTTCTTCGCGATCACCGTGACCACGGGTCTTTTTCTCTTCGTGCTGCCCACCTTCAAGAAGATGTTCACCGAGATCAGCATCGATGGCAAGCCCCTCGAGTTGCCATTCCTCAGCAACCTGATCTTCATGGTGGGCGACTTGATCAAGGCCTACTTCTTCATTCCCGTGGGGTTGGTGATCGGCGCCGTGATTGCCTACCGATCCCTGAAGAAAACGGAGAAGGGCCAGCGCATCATCGACGCGGCGAAGCTGCGCCTGCCCATCGTGGGCGATCTCATCCGCAAGATCGCCATCTCGCGCTTCTCGCGTACCTTCGGCACGCTGACGCAAAGTGGGGTGCCGATCATGCAGGCCCTGGAGATTGTCGCGGATACGGCCGGCAACACCATCGTGCGCGACGCCGTTCTGGCCGCCCGCCTGAGCATTCGCGAGGGCCAACGCCTCAGCCCGCCACTGGCAGCCAGCGGCGTCTTTCCGCCGATGGTGACCCAGATGATCGAGATCGGCGAGGAGGCCGGCAAGATCAGCGAGATGCTCGATAAGATTGCCGATTTCTACGATACGGAGGTGGATGCGACCATCAAGGGCCTGACTTCGATGATCGAGCCGCTGATGATCATGTTTGTCGGATCGATCGTCGGCGTGATCGCGGTCGCCGTCTTGATGCCCATCCCCAAGATGCAAGAGGCGCTCCGCAAGACGAAGTAGTGCCTCCGAGGGTTTGGCCAGGAACGGCTGCCTGAGGTTCCGCGTGTAGAGAAGAAAATCGCCTGGCCCTACAGAAAGCGCAGGTGGCAGCCGATAATCATCATTGGAGGGTAAGTGCCGGAAGATCCGCATCTGAGTCCTCCCCTTCCGTTCGACACCAAACTCAACGTTGGAGTATCCCGAGAGGAGGTGAAACACTCCATGATGTACATTCGAGAACGCAAGCGAGGCGGCTTCACGATCATCGAGTTGCTTATCGTCATCGCGATCATCGCCATCTTGGCGGCGGTGGCGATCCCGGCCCTTCTGCGCGCGCAGAAGTCGGGCAAGGAGAGCGCTGCTCTGCAGGTCATCAAGAGCCTTCGCAACGCGGAAGAGACCTACAAGATCCGCTCCACGGCGAACCCGAAGACGTTTGGCGATCTGGATGAGCTCAAGGCAGACGGCTCTAGCCCGGTGGGCGAGGGCGAAGTTGAACCCGCCAGTGGATACACGTTCGCGAGCGAGGGCGTGACGACCGATACTTACACCATCATCGCCACTCCCCCGAAGACGGACATGATCACGTATACGTTGAACGAAACAGGTACGGTAACACCGTAGCCTGGTCCGACTCGTCGATCTATCAGTGGGCGCCGGCCCCCAGGGGCCGGCGCTCGCTCTGTTTTGTACCCCTCCCGCGGCCTCTCGCGACCGAGTTGCATTGCGGCACAACGTGGTATAATGGGTATAGCCTCTCGTGGGGGGAGCGATGCGAGCGTGCCCGCTTTTCGAGCTTCAGAAGGCCCAGGGCGCCGTCTTTCGGCTCCATGCCGGCTTCTCGGTACCCGCCCATTACGGCGACCCGGATACCGAATACGCCGTCGCGCGCCAGTCGTGCATCGTCGCCGACCTCTCCTATAGCGGGAAGCTGCGCGTCCGCGGCGCGGACCGCGGCGCCGTGCTGGATCGCGCCCTCGCCGGAGACGTGACCTCTCTGATAGAGGGGTGTGGGCTCCACACCCTGGCGCTGACGCCCACCGGGCGCATCCTGGCCGACATGGTCATCTACGCGCTTGATGACTGGCACCTGATGGAGCTGGATCTCGAAAACGCGCCGCGGGTGGCCGACCAGCTGTTTCATCTGCAGGGCGACGCGGATGTGGATGTGCAGGATCTGAGCGAGGCGTGGGGGCTCCTCTCGCTTCAGGGGCCGGAGAGCGCCGATGCCCTGGCCTACCTCGGGGTGGGCATTCCGCCCCCGGGCTGCATCCGCTCCGCCCTGCTGGCGGGCCACCCGATCCTGGTGGCGGAGAGGAAGCGGGCGTCCGCCCCGGGCTTCGATCTTTTCGCCGCGGCCGGAGCCCTCATCGATTGCTGGAACTCGATCCTGGAGCGGGGCGTCCTTCCTGCCGGGTTGGACGCGCTGAACGCGCTGCGCATCGAGGCGGGGATTCCCTGGGCGGGAACGGAGCTGGATGAGCGGGTTACCCCGGCGGAGGCGGGCCTGGAGGCAGCGCTCAGCAGCACCAAGGAAGGCTATATCGGACACGCGGCGGTGGCTCGCGCGCGCCGTCGGCCCCCTGCCCGGCGGCTATATGGATTGGTGATCGAGACGGAACTCGCCCCGGCGCCCGGTGCTCCTGTCTATGTTGCTTCGCGAGTGGTGGGCAAGGTGACAAGCGCCGCTCGCTGCCCCACGGGTGGGGGCTCCGTGGCCCTCGCCTTCCTGAGGCGGGGCTGGGACGAAGGGGGAGCACCGGTGATGGTCGATGTAGATGGTGATAGATGCCCGGCACGGGTGGTGTGCCTGCCGGCAATGAAGGGGTGAGCCTGGGATGGTCATCCGAGATCGCAATGCCGCCGGCGCGCGAGGGCCGCGGGGATCCGGGAGAGGGGTGCTGCTGCGTGGGTTTCTCTGGCCGGTGCTCGTCCTGTGCAGCCTCGGCCTCCTCGCGGCGGGTCGCCTCCAGCGTGGCCGCGGGTGGCACGAGATCTCGCCGGGCATGGAGTATCGGCGCCTGGAAGCCCAGGCCTCGGATCTGGGAGACACCGCCGTTCTTCACGTGCTGCGCGTCGATCTGAAACACTATCGCATCCGCCTCTTACGGGCCGGCAAGGAGCAGGCGGCCAGCATCCGGGAACTGGCCGGACAGAGTCGCGCCGCCGCCGCAATCAACGGGGGCTTTTTTGACGAGGAGCTGCGGCCTCTGGGGCTGCGCGTCACCGATGGCAAGGAGCTGCGCCCACTCCGACGCGCCAACTGGGGGGTCTTCATCATCCGCAACGGCAAGCCCGCCATCCTCCATGCGCGCAACTACCGGCCAGAGGGCGTCACCGAGGCCCTCCAGTGCGGTCCTCGCCTGGTGGTCAATGGGGAAGTGACCCAGCTGAAGAAGCAGTACGCGCGCCGGGCTTGCATCGGCATCGATCGGGCCGGGCGGGTGCTTCTCGCCGTCACCAATGGGAGCACCATGGACGCCACCTATCTGGCGCGTGTTCTCCGCGCCCCCGAGTCCACAAGCGGTCTCGGCTGCATCAACGCGCTCAATCTCGATGGCGGGGGATCGGCGCAGCTCTACGTTGACCACCACGGCTTTCGGCTCGACCTCCCGGGCGCCTGGGGGGTTCCGGACGGCCTCGGTGTCTTTCCCCGCTGAGTAGCCATCTTGCCCTTGGGCATCATTTTGATCGCCCGAGAAGGGTGATCTCCCTAGCTACTGGCCTAATGCCCGCGCGTGGGACCATCGTTCCATATAAAGGTTTTGTAAAGAACCGATAATCTAAATTGGAGGGAGGAGCTACTGGCCCTGCTCCTCCCGACGGACGGATGGCCGCCCGCGCCATCCGTCCGATCTATCCCTCTGCTTGCCGCTGCCGTTAGCCGTGCGGGATCTCCTCCGCGGGCTGCACGGCACCGCAAGGCGCCGCTGCCGGCACCGTCGGTTCCCGCCGGGCCGGTGGAGAGGAAGCACGGAGACGATGGACGCCTTGACCTGGACTCAAGGAAGCAGCCCGCGCCGTGTGATGATCGTTGATGATGAGGACCTCGTGCGTGCCAGCCTTGCCGATATGGTGGAGCTATCCGGCTACCAGGTGTGCGGCCAGGCGGCCAATGGCTATGAAGCCGCCCGCCTGATTGGCAGTGCCCATCCTGACATCGTGCTCATGGACATCATGATGCCCACCATGGATGGGGTGGAGGCGCTGCAGATCATCAACGCCACCCGGCCTACCTGTTCTCTTATCATCAGCGCCTACTGCTCGCCGGGGCTCCTCGAACAGGTGACCCGGGCGGGTGCCCAGGGCTACCTGATGAAGCCTTTCCGCCCAAGTGACCTGGTGCCTGCCATTGAGACCGCTCTCGCGCAGTTCGAGCGCTCGCGTCTTTCAACCGAGATCGACCGCATTGAGGCGTTCTTCGAACGGGCATGGTCGCAGGCGAGTGCCGGGAGTTCGATTGGCCGCGCGCTGGAAGGGGCGCTCGTCGAAGCGTGCGGCCTGATCGAGGAGACCGGCTACGTGTTGGTCGTACGACAGGGTGCACGGATGCGCGCGCTCTCGGTGCGCGGCGTGAAGGGCATCTCCCCCGGGCAGACCCTCGGCCCCGCCGACGGCCGCCTCGGGGTGGCGTTACAGCGCCAGGGGATCTGCCGCAGTCATCTCATCGGGGCGCCTAGCGACCAGGCTGCGGTCCTCTCCTTGCAGGTTGCCCTTGACGATGGCGTTCTCGGTTGCCTCTGCCTGCTTGCTCCAGAGGGCTACTCTTTCACCCGCCGGGAGGAGTGCCTCCTACGTGCCATGGTGAGGGGCCTCTCCACTTTCCTCTTTCGGGTTCGCGAAAGCCGGCCCCATGCCTGGAACATGTGGCTCGACCGACGCCTCGGGCGTGCGCCCGTGGCGCGTAGAAGGCGCTGAACAAGGTGTCCCCTGCATCTCCTATCCGACTTCTGGCCGCGCACGCGGTGCCCTCCTTTCTGGATGCCCTTTCGCGAGCGGCGGCTGCACGCAGTGATATCGAACTCGTCGGCGCCTGCCGTGACTGGGCGCACGTGACGAAGATGGTGCGCGAGCTTCGCCCGGATGTGCTGACACTGGACGCGGCGCTGCCTGGCATGGGTGGACCGGCCGCGGTGGGCGAACTGATCTCTGCCGAGCGGCAACGCGTGGTGGTGGCCGCCACCGATGGCTGCGGGTTTGCCTCGGATGTGGTCGCCTGCCTGGAAGCCGGGGTCGTCGATTTCGCGTTTCGCCGTCCGGAGCATTCGTGGACCAGCCCCGTCTTCCTCGCGGCGCTCTTCCATCGCGTGCGCACGGCGGCGTCGGTCGCCACCGAGTCGCTCTCTCCCTGCACGGTTCCCGACCTCATGCCCCTGCTGAAGGCGCATCCGGGCGCGGTGTGGGGGATGCTGGGCGATATTGGCGCACCCGGCACACTGCTCCAGGTTCTCCCCAGGCTCGAGCCCGGCTTTCCTGGCTGCCTCTGCATCGCCTTGAGCCTTCCCGGAGCGATCACACGCGCGCTCGCCCACTATCTGGACGCGCGCTGTGATTACCCCGTGCGCGAGGTCCGGCCGGGAGATGCGCCACAGCCGGGAACGGCGGTGGTGTTGCCCGGCAACTACCGGGTCTTGCTGAAGCCGGCCTACGATGGCAGCCCGAGCTTCATACTGGAGCCCAGGAGACCGGGCGATGCTGTGCCGGTGCTCGACGCCGCGCTCCTCTCCTTCATCCGCCACGTGCCGACGCATCTGGTGGCCCTCTCCGGATGCGAGACTGAGGGAATGGCGGGCGTGCAGGCGGTCGCCGAGTCCGGTGGTTGCGTCTATACGGCGCCGCGAGAGAGCATGCTCTTCACCCAGTTCGCGGATGGCCTGCGATCCCGGATCGCGGGCACACGCGAAATCGCGCCGCTCGTGGTGTGCCCGGTGATGCCTGCGACGAGAGAGATTGTTCCGATCGCGCTAGCCCGGTCTTGACCCGCCGCGTGGCCTCTGTTACAATGCCGGCATGGAAGCCCCGGCGGTCAGCATTCTCATGCCGGCCTACAACGCCTCCCCTTATCTGGAGGAGGCGCTTGTCTCCGTGCAGGCGCAGGAGAGGGAAGATTGGGAGCTGGTGGCGGTGGATGACGGCTCCACCGATGAGACGCCAGCCCTTCTGAGGAAGGCCGCCGCTTCCGACCCACGCATCCGGCCCCTCTTTCTGCCGCACCGGGGTCTCGTGCCGGCGCTCAATGCTGGGCTGGCCGCCTGCCGGGCGCCGCTCGTCGCGCGCATGGACTCCGATGACCGCATGCACCCTGCGCGCCTGAGTCGCCAGGTGGCGTTTCTCGCCGCGCATCCCGAGGTGGATCTGGTGGGGTGCCTGATAGAGTGCTTCCCCCGCGCGCAGATCCAGGAGGGTCTGGCACGCTATGAGGAGTGGCTCAACTCCCTCGTCTCCCACGAGGAGATCCTCCGCGACCTCTTCGTGGAGTCGCCTTTCGCCCACCCATCTGTCCTTTTCCGAAAAGAGCGCGTGACCCAACTGGGTGGCTACCGTGACTGCGGCTGGGCCGAGGATTACGACTTGTGGCTTCGCCTTCACCAGGCGGGGGCCCGGTTTGCCAAGGTGCCAGAGGTCCTCCACTTCTGGCGCGATCGTCCGGAACGGTTGACCCGAACGGCGGAGGAGTACTCACTGCGCAACTTCCGCCGGCTAAAGATCCACTACCTCTGCCAGGGCATTCTGCGCGAGCCGGGGCCGGTGCTCATCTGGGGCGCTGGACGGGGCGGCAAGGCATGGTGCGCCTGCCTGGAGGAGGCCGGGATCGAGATAGCCGGCTTCGTGGATATCGACCCCAAGAAGATTGGACGCACCCGTCGGGGCCGCCCGGTGATCGCTCCGGAGGATTTGCCGCCTGCCGGCAGCTTACCTGTGCTGGTGACCGTGGGCGTGAAAGGCGCACGCGAGCTCATCCGTGCCGCGCTCCACGCGCGCGGCTATCAAGAGCTCCGCGATTTCGTCTGCGTCGCCTGACCGTCATCGCGGGGGTGCAAAACACCTGCGCCTATAGGAGCCCGAGGCGCCTGCACATTCCCACCCGCGTCCGCCCCCTTCATCCGTGGTATCGTTGCCAGCGGAGGAGGGATGCAGGAAGACCGCGTCCCCCGGGAGCCGGCTCCCGGGGGACGTTTCGCTCGCCTAGCTTGGCTTGGGCAGGTCGGACCGTCCCTCTTCGTCCTCCGCCTCGATCTCATCGGCCCATTCCAGGATGAGGCGCCCGGGTAGAGGCGCTGGGTCTGTCGGGCGTTCAGGCGCCTTCTCCTCGGACGGTTCTGGGAGCTCCCCCGTCAGCAGGAATGTCCCGCTCGTGCTCACGACCGGAGGCGCTGGCTGGGGATGGCTGACCAGGGCGCGAGAGGGCGTGAGCGGGGTCGCAGAGGGCTCGGCGGCCAGCAGATGCGCTGGCTGCTGCCCCACGACCGCGTGCTCCGCGTGCGCTTCGGCGGTTGCCACCCCCTCGTTTGGTGCTGAGGCGAGTGTGATGGCCGGTGTGCGTTTCGGTTGCGCCGTTGCTGGGGGAGAGGGCATCGCCGCTGCCTGCGCGGTGAGGCTCCCCTCAACCGCGAGAGTGACGGAATGCACTGGCTCGAGTGTGACGGCGGGCGGCGAGGCCGCCCCTGCCTTCTCTGCGATTGCCACATTCTCCGTGCTCGCCTCCGCCGCGGGCGTGCTGGCACCCAACGCGGTGGGTGTTGCGTGTGCCACGGGCTGCGACCGCGGTACCTTGAGCGGCGGGTTCTCGGGCGCCGG
>DUUU01000088.1 GCA_012841485.1 Armatimonadota bacterium | reverse complement strand
GCTCGGGCTCTGCCAGGAGTCCACACCCTTTCGGGGTGGGATTGTGAACAGGGAGACACGCCATGGAGATTTCCATTCGCGACGCCACGCTGATGGCGGCTGGTTTCCGCGCGGTCGGCGAGGGCCTCGATTTCCTGGGTCTATCGTCTGTGGAGCTCGCTGTCGACCGAGATCACCAGGTTTCTGCCATCCGCCCGGGAGAGAACCGCCGCCGTATGCCAATCGAGACCGATAGCGACGTGGAGGAACTGCGCCGGCATCTGGAGGACACGGGCGTGACGGTCTCCGCCTTCCTCCTGTCGAATGATTTCGGCCGGGCCGACCTAGACCGCGAGATCGCCTGGGTAACGCGCACCGTGGAGGCCGCGGGCGCCCTGGGCATCCCCGTGGTGCGAATCGACGCAGCGATGCAAGGCGAGCGCAATCGTCCCGCGGATGAGCGCCAGCGCCGCTTCGTTGAGGTGGTGACGCGCATCCTGAACGCAACCGCGGAGATGGAGGTGTGTCTGGGTATCGAAAACCACGGCGCGCAAGGGAACGACCCGGCCTTTCTTTCCGGCCTGCTCGCCGAGGTGGGCCATCCGCGCTTTGGGTTGACCCTGGATACGGGCAACTTCTACTGGTCCGGCATGCCGCTCACCCGGGTCTATGAGGTGCTCGAGCAGTTCGCGCCTTATGCCCGGCACACCCACGTCAAGAACATCGGCTACCCGCCCTCGGAGCGCGAGCGCGAGCGGGAGCTGGGCTGGCGCTATGCCGACTTCGTCTGTCCCCTGGAGGAGGGCGACATCGACCTGGAGCGGGTACACCGCATCCTCCAGGAGGCGGGCTACGATGCCGGGCTCTGCATCGAGGACGAGTCGCTCGGGCGCTTCGCTCCCTCGGAGCGGCGCGAGGTGCTCCGCCGCGACGTCGCGTACCTCCAGCGCATCCTCGGAGCATAGCGCCACCTCCGAGGGATCAGGGAGTGGCCGCGGCGGAACGCGGGCGGCATGGAACGGCGCTGCGGCTGCCCCCGAGGCCGCGCTTCGCGTGCCCTCGCTGGTCTCGATGTACTCTCGCGCGCCAAGGGAGAAGCCGGCCACTCCGCTCCCGGGGCAGGGAGAGGCCCGGCCGCGGCGAATCCTGTCTTGTGCATAGCGCAGACGAGTCACTCGCAGCATCGGTGGTAGAGGCCCGGGCAGAGCAAGACGAACATAACAAGCGCGACTATCGCTACAACATGGTCGCATGCATCATCGACGATGGGGGGTATGCGGGAGGGATCAGCCTCCTCTCCATGACGACCATCCTCCCGCTGTTCGTCCGTCAGCTCACCGATTCGGCCTTCCTGGTGGGGTTGATCCCGGCGATCTATTGGGCGGGGATCTTCCTGCCGCAGCTCTTCGTGGCGCGTCTCGTCTCGCACTTCCCGCGCCTCCGCCCCTGGGTGATGTCCATCGCCTTCTTCGAGCGCATCTTTCTGGTCTTGCTAGCGCCGATGACGCTCTGGCTATGGCAGAACCCCGCCGCGCTCCTGGTGGCGTTTTTCCTGATGTGGACGGGGCACGCGCTGAGCACCGGCCTCAACTTTGCCACCTACCTCGGCCTCGTCGCCAAGATCATCCCGGCGAATCGGCGCGGGCTCCTCTATGGCCTCAGCGGCGCCCTGGGCGGCGTGCTGGGGGTGGCGGGCGCGAAGCTGGCCGAGTATCTGCTCCAGGACGGCGGGATGCCCTACGGCTTCGCCTGGTGCTTCGGCATCGGGTCGGCGGTCCTCGCCGTGACCGTGGTGCCGCTTGGCTTTGTCCGCGAGCCAGTCGGGAAACCGCCCGAGGAGCGCCCACACGCCGGTCCACGCCAGATCGTCCGCCTGCTGCGCGGCGATCCCGCCTTCGCGCGCTTTGTGTGGGGGTGCATCGCCTACGCCTTCGCCGGGGCCGCGCCTGCCTTCTACACCGTCCACGCCATCGACCACCTGGGGGCCACCGCCGCCGATGTGGCCCGCTTTACCGCGGTGCTCACCGCCACCACGGTGGTGACCGCGCCTGCCTGGGGATGGCTCGCCGATCGCGCGGGCAACCGCCGTGTCGTGCTGGGCTCCGCGCTCCTGGCCGGGATGGGCCTGCTGGTTGCGCTGCTGGCGCCCACGCTGAGCTGGTTCTACCTCGTTTTCGCGCTGAACGCCGCCGCGGCGCCTGGGATGGGCTTCGCCGTCGCGAACATCATCCTGGAGTATGGCCCAGGCGCGAAGGCGCCCACTTACGTGGCGGTCCACTCGTCCTGCACGATGCCGGCAAGCGCGCTTGCCCCACTCCTGGCCGGCGGTCTGGCGCAGGCAGCCGGCTACCACGCGGTTTTCATCGTCGGCGCCCTCCTGGCGGGCCTGGCGATTCTTGGCTACTGGC
>DUUU01000087.1 GCA_012841485.1 Armatimonadota bacterium | reverse complement strand
GGCATCTTGCCGCCGGGGTCGCCACCCCACCCGGAGTATTCCAGCACCTTATCAAAGCCCCGGAAGGGGTATTGCACCGTGGCGGTGTTGTAGCCGTTCTCCTTCAGGATCTCGGGGAGCGTGCGCACTTCGGGGCGCAGGCCGCCCTTGTGGCGCAGGGCCACGATCTGCGTGTTGAAGCAATCCATGCCCGTGAGCATGCACGCGTAGCCGGGCGTGGTGGGGATATGCGGGCTGAAGGTGTTCTCGAACAGCACGCCCTCCGTGGCAAAGCGGTCCATATGGGGAGTCGTCAGCCTGGGATAGCCGTAGCAGCTCATGTGGTCCGCGCGCAGCGAGTCAATTCCCAGGATCAGCAGGTTTGGCTTTCGTTTCATCGCAGAGCTCTTTCCTCCGTGCGCGGTACCGGCCTTCGCGGCACGGGCGAACGCGAAGAGAGGAGCGTCCCGACGCGCTTCGCGGGCGCTCGGCCTCGTTGTTCGGCCCTTCGGGGCCGAAGCCGGTCGCGGGATCCGAGAAACCCAACCGTATCGCCATGAGATTCGCACCCGGGCGGAAGAACACCTGCTGGTGATGTGGCAATCACTTCTCCTGACGGGAGCCGGGGGGATGCGCGCGCGGGCCCGCCTGTGGCTCGCGCTCTCGGGTAGGTTCAGATCTTCTTGGCCGGGGTTGGGCGGCATATCTCACGGAGCGCGAGATATGCGGGCATCCGCGGCAGCGCCCACGCGAGGAAGCTCCGATAGCTTCGGATGCCGGCCACCACATCCAGGTAGGCAGCCACCACCCGGGGGTGGCTGCTAAAGAGGCGGTGGAATGCTGCCGGGAAACGGTGAACGAGGCGGGCCAGGAAGAGCGCGTCCCGCAACTCACCGCCGAACGCGCGCTCGCACGCGGCTTCGTACTCCTCGAGTGCCTCGATCCGCTCGGAAAGGGCACGATGCACCGCCTCGGCGGCCAGCTGACCGGACCGGATCGCGTAGGCAATTCCCTCGCCGCTGAGGGGGTCGGCGAACCCGGCGGCGTCGCCACAGAGGAGGATGCGGCCGTTGACGAGATTTCGACGGATCCCACCCATCGGGATCACGTGTCCCCGGCACCGAGACGTTTCGGGCAAGCCGTTCTTGCGCAGAAACACCTGCAGCCTCTCCCGAATCCGCGGCATGGCCGGCAGCAGCCCGCCGACGCCCACCGAGAGGTAACCGGCGTGGGGGAAGATCCACCCGTAGCCCCAGCGCGACATCCCAAAGTGGATCTCCGCGATGCCGGCTTGCGGCTGCGTCACCGGAATCTCCGTGACGATGGCGAATCCCTGCTCCGCTCGCGTTTCGCGCCGGCGCGCCCGCCCCTTCAGATGTCCCTGGGCGCCCTCGGCGATGAGCGCGCAACGGCCCCTATAGACGCCCACCGGAGTGCGCACGGAGATACTGCCGTCCGTCTCGCAGAGGCCCAACACCTTCTCCCCCTGGTGGACCTCGATGCCTGCCTTCTCCGCCTCGGTCAAGAGGAAGTGGTCGAAGTCACTCCGCGAGACCAGGAAGGCATAGGGCGCCGAAAGGTGCGCCTCCACCTTGCGACCGCGGTAGCAGACACGCGCGCCAGTCAACGCCTGGGCTTGCAGTGCGGGCGGGAGCAGGAAATCCAAGGAAGCGAGGGCCCGGGCCGAGAGGGCTCCGCCGCAGGGCTTCTCCCGCGGGAAGACCTCCTTCTCCAGCAGCAGTGCGCGCAGGCCGAGGCGTCCGGCGGTCCGGCCCGCCGAGGAGCCCGCGGGCCCCCCTCCCACGATGATCAGGTCGTACATGCCGCTGCCCCCCCAGTGGTGAGCAAAGCCCGTCTGTGGGCCTCACGACGGCGGCCTCAGAGCGCCTGGATGAAGTGTAGGTGATGGCGCTCCTCTGTGCCCTTGCGGGGAAGGTTCTCCGCCCCTTGCGCAGGAGCTCTACGCAGCCACAGGCAGCCGGCTGGATCCATTGGGAGCAAAGGGGTGAACCCGCGACGCGGGCACGCCCGGCCCTCCGGAGATACGCCCCCGCGAGCAAAGAGCGGTGGAGCCACAGGGCCTCATTCCCCGTGGGGCAGGTTCCCAAACACCGAGATGGAGCCGGGCAGACGGTTAGGTCGCGCGCGGCAGATGCGCGGCTGCCGGCGCGAGGTGCCCCGGCGGGATGCCCCCCGCGCCGGCCCTATCCTTACAGGGGCGTTGGGTGGTAGGTGGAGTAGCGGAAGGCACGCGAGAGCGCCAGCTTCTTCCCTGGCACCGCGGCGGAGCCGCACGCGCAGATATACCGCCGCGGATCCTGGCCTAGCTCGTCCTTCAGCTCGTCCCACATCTCGCGCGTCTCGGTGCTTACGTAGAGGAGCACGTCCTTGTTCCAGCGGCGCACTTCGCGGATGAAGTGGCGGTAGATCTCGGCGCGCGTCTCGTGCGGGAAGGGTCCGGTGCGCACGCCCTTCATCGCGTCTTGGACCTTGCGCGCGGCGTCCACGCACTCGGGGTCGAGTAGATCCGGATCGAGCGTCTGGATAAGCGTGTCGTAGGTGTTCCAGATATAGAGGCAGAAGCCGATTGACTCGGGCTCGGTGAGTTCGAGCATCTGTTGGATGATTTGCGCGTACTCCTCGCGCCAGTTGCGCACCGGAATGATCGGCTTGAACTTGTAGCGGACCGGGATGCCCATCTCCTGTACCTTGCGCGCCGCTTTGATCCGGTCGATGGCGGCGCCGGTGCCGGGCTCGAAGTGCCGGGCGACCGCCTCGCACGTGGTGCTCCAGACGCCCACCAGGCGGTCGCGGTGCGGGAGATCCGCCATCCACTCCACGTTCGAGCTGACCGTGTGGAAATGCCCGTAGCGGCCTTCATACTCGGCGAGCTTGCGCGTGAAGAGGTCGTGCAGCCCATACTCCGGCTCGAAGGTGATCAGATCCGCGCCGTCGAGGATCATCCGGAAGACCTTGTTCCAGGGGTTCTCCTCGATGACGGGGCCCACCACCTTCTCCATGAACTCCTCGAGGTTGAGCGCGACCGTCAGGAACTTGCCACCCCGGCCCGCGCCGCAATACTGGCAGCCGTGCGGGCACCCGCTGATCGTGCCGAAGTTGATCGTCGGCCAGCAAACACAGTTGTTCCGCTGATCGAGATGGTGCGGGTGCTGGTCGATGGCGGTGGTCATCTGCCCGTAAACCTTCTTCAGGATGCCGAGCGGCGTGCCGGCGGGGCAGCGCGCGAGGAGCGGTGTGAGATCGGGCCAGGTAGAGCTCAGATCCATGCGCGTGAAGACGATGGGGCGCATGAAGGAGCGGACCTGCCCCTCGGGCACGCGCTCAGGCGGCCAGAGATTCTGGAGCTCCTCGACGACGTCCGGCAGGCTCTCATCCGTGATCCAGACCAGATCCCCGGTTGTCTTCCCCAGCGCGCTTAGGATCCGCTCCATCCGTGTCATGCAGGCGGAGTCGTCTCGAACCTGATCCAGGGCGTAGACTTTCAGCGGCGTCAGTGCATACATGGCGGGCTTCTCCCTCCTTGAGAGCTAGTTCTTCGCGCCGGGCGAGAACTCTCCTCTCGTGAACTGCCCCTTGAGTGCCAGGCGTCCGGTGCAGGGAAACGCGCCCCGGCCGGGAAACGATCCAACAGCTTCTCTCGCCGCGTGGCTGGCGAGGGAGCCGCCGGAACGAGGAAGGCGACGATGAACGAGAGCAAGAGACGACGGTTTCGGTACACAGGGCGGAAGACCAATGAAATCTCCTTCCCGCTGGGAGGGATCGGCACCGGGTGCATCGGCCTGGGTGGGAACGGTCGGCTGATCGACTGGGAGATTTTCAACCGGCCCAACAAGGGGAGCTTCAACGGCTTCTCGCATTTCGCGATCAAGGCGGAGCGCGACGGCACGCTTCTGGATGCGCGCGTGCTCAACGGCGATCTCCACCCGCCCTATACCAGCCAGCTCAATGGCCGGGCGTATGGCTCGTTCGGCTTCGGCCCGCCGCGGCAGACGCTGGCCGGCATGCCCCATTTCCGCTCGGTGACGTTTCAGGGGCCGTTTCCGATTGCGACGCTCTCCTTCCGCGACGAGAGTTTCCCTGGCCGGGTGCGGCTCACTGCGTTCAACCCCTTCATTCCCTTGAACGACCGCGATTCCGGGATCCCGGCGGCCTTCTTCGAGATCGAGGTGCGCAACCCCACCGACGCCCCTATTGATTACACCCTCGCCGGCACGCTCGCCAACCCACTCCCGGAGCGCAACGTGCACCGGATCTTCCGGGAGGGGAACGCCACGTTTCTCGTTCTGGAGAGCGATGGCGTTTCGCCCGAGGAGACGCGCTACGGCAACCTCACTCTCGCCACCGACGCGGAAGAGGTGAGCGGCCAGGAGTATTGGTATCGCGGCGCCTGGAACGACAACCTGGAGGTCTGCTGGCGCGACTTCACGACGCCCGGCAGGCTGGTCAACCGGAGCTATCCCCCGGAGGAGGCCGGGCGCGACAACCACGGCACGCTCGCCGCGCATGTCACCGTGCCGGCGGGAGGGCGGGCGCGCGTCCGGTTTGTCATCTCCTGGAGCTTCCCCAACTGCGAGAACTACTGGAAGCCGAATGCCTGCGAGTGCGCGCGAGAGGCCGGCGTCTCGCCCACCTGGCGCAACTACTATGCTACCCTGTGGAAAGACTCGCGCGAGAGTGCAGCCTACGCCCTCTCGGAGTGGCCCCGGCTCTTCGCTGAAACCAGGCGGTTTCGCCAGGCGCTCCTCGCGTCCGACCTGCCTGCCGCGGCGCTCGACGCGGTGACGGCAAACCTTGCCGTGCTGAAGTCGCCGGCGGTCCTCCGCCTGGAAGATGGCACGTTCTATGGGTGGGAGGGGTGCCACCCTTCGGCGGGGTGCTGCGAGGGCTCGTGTACCCATGTTTGGAACTACGCGCAGGCGCTCCCCTTCCTCTTTCCGAAGCTGGAGCGGTCGATGCGCGAGGCGGATTACCGGTATAACCTCCGCCCCGATGGAGGGATGCCGTTCCGTCTCCAGCTCCCTCTCGGCACGCCGCCTTCGGGGTTTCGGACCTGCGCCGACGGCCAGTTCGGCGGGGTGATGAAGGCCTACCGCGACTGGAAGATCTGCGGCGACACGGAGTGGCTGCGCGCGCTCTGGCCGGCGATCAAGGCGTCGATCGAGTTTGCCTGGCACCCGGAAAACCCGGATCGCTGGGATCCGGATCAGACCGGCGTCCTCTGGGGCCGGCAACACCACACGCTCGACATGGAGCTGTTCGGGCCGAACTCCTGGCTTACCGGGTTCTACCTGGGCGCGCTGAAGGCCGGCGCCGAGATCGCCGAGGCGCTTGGCGAGCCCGAGACCGCCGCCCGCTATCGCGCCCTTTTCGCGAAGGGGAAGGCGTGGGCCGACGCCCACCTCTTCAACGGAGAGTACTACCACCAGCGGGTCGACCTGACCGATCGGAGCATCGCCGAGCGTTTTGATGCGCTCAACTACTGGAGCGAGGAGCACGGCGAGCTGAAGTACCAGGTGGGCGAGGGATGCGGCATCGACCAGATCCTCGCCCAATGGCACGCGGACCTCTATGGCCTGGGCGAGCTCTTCGACCCCGCGCAGGCGCGCTCGGCGCTGGAAGCGATCTTCCGGCATAATTTCAAGAAGCCGATCCGCGATTACTACAACCCCTGGCGTGTCTTCTGCGTGAACGACGAGGCCGGCCTGGTGATCTGCGACTATCCCGAGGGCCGGCGCAAGCCGCGGATACCGCTGACCTATGCGCAGGAGACGATGCACGGCTTCGAGTATGCCGCCGCCATCCTGATGATCCTGCGCGGGCTGGTGGAGGAGGGCCTGACGGTGGTGGATGCCGTGCGCGAGCGCTACGACGGCGAGAAGCGCAACCCCTGGAACGAGATCGAATGCGGGAGCAACTACGCCCGCTCGATGGCGAGCTACGCGCTTCTCAACGCCTTCAGCGGCTTCGAGTTCAACCTGCCTGCCGGGCATATTGGCTTCCGGCCGCTGCGGCTGGTGGATGGCCGGTTCCGCTGCTTCTGGTCGCTCGATCCCGCCTGGGGCGAAGTCCTCTTCTCTCCCGAGGGCGCGGAGGTGCGCGTCCTCTACGGCTCGCTCTCGCTGCGGAGCCTGGGCCTGTCGTTCGTGCCGGCGTCCGTCGAGGTGGCCGGCCAGCCGGTCGGCTTCGTCGTCCGGGAGGGCGCGCTCCACCTCGGGGAGCCGGTTACCCTGAACACGCGGCGCTGGCTGCGGGCGAAGCCGCGCTAACCCGAAGTATTCACCAGAATACTTCACAAGAGAAGTCTCTTGTCTGGTGACACGCCGTTGCCGCTACAAGCGCCTGGCGGCACAGTGTTTTCGGGAGCAGTGCCCATGAACCCGGGCCACGCCTGGCAGAGAGACTTCTTTTCATTATTCTGATGAATCATGCGGGCTAAGCGCGAAGTGAGGCGGCGGCTCCTGGCAGCCGCCGCCCCGAATCTCAGCCCTTCAGGCCGGTGAGCGCGATTCCCTTGATGAAGTAGCGCTGGCCGATGAAGAAGAGGACGATGGTCGGCAGGATATGGATGAGGGACGCGGCCATCAGCAGCTCCAGCTCGGTGCCGAACATATCCTGGAACATGCGCAGGCCAATCGAGACGGTGTACTTCTCCATCGAGTTGAGGTAGATCAGGGGGCCCATGAAGTCGTCCCAGTGGGCCAGGAAGGAGAAGAGCGTCACGGTGACGAGCGCCGGCCGGGAGAGCGGGAGGAGGATGCGCCACCAGATGCCGAAATAGCTGCATCCATCGATCATCGCGGCCTCGTCCAGTTCCTTGGGCACGGTCATGAAGAACTGGCGCAGGAGAAAGACGGTGAAGGCGCCGCCGCCGAAGAACGCGGGGACGGTCATCGGCGCGAAGGTGTCGATCAGCCCGAGGGAGCGCCAGATGAGGAAGACGGGGATCATCGTCACCTGGGCGGGAAGCATCATCGTGGAGAGAAGCAGGTAGAAGAGGAAGGTGCGGCCTTTGAAGCGGAAGCGCGCGAAGCCGTAGGCTACGAGCGACGCGGAGGCCACCTGCCCCACTACGGAGATGAGCGTGATCAGCACTGTGTTGAAGACGAAGGTGGGGAAGGGGAGCTCGGTCCAGGCGCGGCGGAAGTTCTCCCATTGCACGGGATTGGGGATCCACACCGGGGGCACGGCAAAGACCTGCTCCTTCGTCTTGAGCGCCGTTGAGACCGTCCAGACGAAGGGGATCGAGAAGATCGCGCTCCCGAGGCAGAGGAGCACAAACGCCACGATCCGGCCCCACCGGGTGCCCTGACGCGCTGGTGAAGTTGCTGCTTGCGCCATCGTATCCACTCACTCCTTCTCCGCGCCTTCGTAGTAGACCCACTTGCTGGCACTCTTGAACTGGATGATGGTGAAGACGAGGAGGATGACGAAGAGAATCCATGCCATCGCCGACGCCTTGCCCAGCTTGAAGTAGACAAAGGCGTTCCGATAGAGATAGAGCACGTACATCAGCGTGGCGTTGTTGGGGCCGCCGCCGGTCATCACGTAGGCGGAGGTGAAGACCTGGAACGAGCCGATGATCCCGAGCACCAGGTTGAAGAAGATGGTGGGCGAGAGCATCGGGATCGTCACATGCCGGAATTGGTGCCACGCGCCGGCGCCATCCAGTGACGACGCCTCATACAGCTCGTCCGAGATGCCCTGCAGCCCCGCCAGGAAGATGATCATGCGCCCGCCGCCAATGCCCCAGAGGCTCATGATGATCAGCGAGGAGAGCGCCGTCTTCGGATCCTGGAGCCAGTCGGGGCCATCCACGCCGACCCGGCCGAGGCCGTAGTTCAGCAAGCCGGCATCGGGATGGAAGACCCATTGCCAGATGAGCGCCGAGGCGACGGCCGGCACCAGCGAGGGCAGGTAGAAGAGGGTGCGAAAGAGCGCGATCCCCTTCACCTTCTGGTTGAGCAGCATGGCGACGAGCAGCGACCCGGTCAGCCCAATCGGCACCGAGAAAAGGACGTAGAGCGCCGTGTTCGTGAGCGATTTCCAGAAGAGGCCGCCGGCGTCGCGCGTGAGGAGCACCTCATAGTTCTTGGTGCCCACCCAGGTGAGCGTGTGCAGGTCGTACTTGCAGAACGACAGGTAGAGCGAGGTGAGCATGGGGCCGGCGGTGAAGATGAGGAAGCCGAGCAGCCAGGGCGAGATGAAGACGTATCCCCAGAACGCGGGCCGGTCGAAGAGGGGTACCCGCCGGCGCTTGCCGGTGCGCGCGCTATCCAACGCCCTGGCCTGCTTTTCGGTGATGGCCATCAGAACCCTTCCTCCCCGCTCAGCGTGCGGTTCACGCGCTCTTGGGCATCGGCGAGCGCCGTCTTGGCGTCTGTGATATTCACGTTGAAGAGCGCCTCTGTTGCCGAGTGGTACATGTGAACCCACTCCTGATAGCGCCAGTCAATCGGCAGCCGCCGCCCCCGGCGCACCGACTCCAGGAAGACGTCGGTGTGATAGGGTGGCTGGTCCGCCTTCAGGTAGTCTGGGTGGCGCTGCACCGAGAGGCGCGTGGGCACGGCACGGCGCAACTTCCCGCACAGCAGCAGCTCCGCCTCGGGCCCGGTCATGAACTTCACAAACTCCCACGCCTCGCGCGGGTGTTTGGTGAGCGCGTTGATGCAGAGCTGGTTCCCCTTCACCACACTGTAGTTTCCCGCGGGGCCCGAGGGCAGGGGGGCGATATCCCACTTGAAGCTGCGGATATTACTCCGATAGCGCGGCGACTCGCCGGCCCACCCCCACACCATGGCAATCTTGCCCGACTCGAAGGTGAACGCCGAGAGCGCCGAGTCCGCGGGCGTGGGCGCGCAATGATATTCCCAGCGCAGGTCGGCGAGCTTCTGGACCGCCGTCACCGCGCGCGGGTCGTCGCCGACAAGCATGCGCGTCATGTCGGCGTTCATGAAGTCGCCTCCCTCGTTCCACACCACCGAGGAGTACATCGGGAAGGAGGGCACCGTCGTCCCGAACTGCCGCACGCGCCCAGAGGCGTCCTTCACCGTCAACTTGCGGGCCGCGTCGACGAACGCCTCCCAGGTCCATCTCCCCTGTTTGTCCAGCTCGTAGGGATCGGGCACGCCCGCCTGGCGGAAGAGATCCTGGTTGTAGTAGATCATCATCGCTCCAAAGAGGACGTTCATCCCATACAGCTTCCCCTGGTAACGGCCCTCGTCCAGGGCGATGGGCACGAAGTCATCGAGGAAACCGGGCGGCTCCTGGGCGATGAGCGGATCGAGGGGGAGGAAGTAGCCTTTGCGCACAATCGCCGGGAAGTAGTATTGGTCTACGCGGAAGACATCGGGTGCGGTGCGCGACGCCAGCATGAGCTGCAGCTTATCGAGATACGACGACCCCGGCACCATGAAGAGGTGGACGTGAATGTTTGGGTGGCGCTTCTCGAACTCTTCGACGATCTGGCGCTCCACCTGAAGCTGCGCCGGGTTTCCCCAGGCCATATAGCGGATGGTAATCCGGCCGTCAGGCGCGGCCGCGCGCCGGCACCCGCCCGCGAGCGCCAGGAGCAAGAACGCCAGGAGGAGCGCCGGAAGCGTGGGAAAGCGCGAGCTACTCATCTCGTTCACCATCATACCATATCCGGCAGCATAGTCAAGCACAATAGGCCCGGCCGACTGTCGTAGCCACTACCGTCATTCCAGCGCCGGGCAGCGGTGGCGCGGCAGTGCTTTGCTGCGCCCGGCATGGCTCGATCCGGCGCGGTGATCACGCTGGCGGTGGGACCCAGCGCGCCGGGAAGACCTCCGGGAACGGACGCGCTCCGAGAGCGGCTACTGCGCTAGGAGGGCGTCGAAATCAGCGGGAGAGACCTCTTCGAGGGAGTCCACCACGCGGTCGGCTTCGCTGAGCTTCTCGCGCGGGTGGGTGGTGGTGAGGGCCAGACAGCGCGCGCCCGCGGCTTTGGCGGCCTGCACCCCGACGACGGCATCTTCGACGACGACGCACCGCTCCGGGGGGAGGTCCAGGCGCTCGGCTGCCTTGAGGAAGACTTCGGGATCGGGCTTGCCGCGGGTGACATCGTCGGCGCAGACGATCGCGTCGAAGAACGGGCGTACGCCCACGGCGTCGAGGATCACGCGGATGTTCGACATCGGCGTCGATGACCCGAGAGCGATCCGGAAGCCGGCATCCTTCAGCGCCCCGAGGAGCTCCACGGCGCCCGGGAGCGGCTTCAGCCGTCCAGCGGCGAGCTTGCGGTAGATCTCCTCCTTGCGCTCGGAAAGCTCCTGGGCCTCCTCAGGCGGGAGCGGCTTCCCGAAAAGACGCTCGAAGATCAGCGAATTCGGCATGCCGAACGTCTCCCAGAAGAGCTCTTCACTCATTTCAAAGCCGCGCTCGGCGCCCACGCGCTGCCAGCTCTCCCAATGCAGGCGCGAGGAATCGACAAGCACCCCATCCAGATCGAAAATCACGCCGCGTTCGGCCACAGTCTCCTCCCTTTCGCGCCTGCAGTATAGCACACCGCCGCCTTGCAGGCAAGAACCCGGGCACCGAGGTCGCCCTCGCCCGCACCGATACCACGGATGGAGGGACAGGGGCGCCTTGGGTTGTGCGACTGCTCCGGGGTCGCGAACGGGCGATGCGCGTGGCACGCTCGGAGGGCCCCAACGGGGCCGCGGGATGGCGCCCCCCGCGAGGTATCCATTGCGACGACGTGCTCATCAAGACTGCACGTGGTGGGAACCCGCGAGCTTCTTTGGGTGTTTCTAGAAGCAGAACGGGTAGAGAGGGAGGATTACCATGAGGGCAAGGCATTGGGTGTGGCTTTGGTCGGTCTTGGCGGTCGCTGCGCTCCCGGACGGAGCACTGGCAGCCACCTACGAGATAGATGCCTCGCACTCCAGCGTTGGCTTTCGCATCCGACATCTGGTGGGCCGGGTGAATGGGAACTTCACTCGCTTTCAGGGCACGTTCGAGTTTGACGAGAAGGCGCCGGCCAAGAGCAAGGTGACAGCAACGATTGACGCGGCGAGCATCAACACGGCGAACGAGAAGCGCGACGAGCATCTGCGAAACGAAGATTTCTTCTACGTCGCCAAGTACCCGAAGATCACTTTCGTGAGCCAGAAGGTGACGCCTGTCGGCAAGGGGCGCTATCGCGTGGTTGGCACGCTGACGATGCGCGGGGTTTCTCGGACTACGGTTCTCGATGTGCGCTTCAACGGGGTGGCTGCTGACCCCTGGGGCGGAACGCGCGCAGGCTTCACCGCGACCACGAAGCTGAACCGGAAGGATTTTGGTATCTCGTGGAACCAGACGCTCGACCGGGGCGGGGCGGTCCTCGGTGACGAGGTGGAGGTGACGCTGGAGATTGAGGCCGTGCAGAAGAAGTGAGGGAGGCGAGGGGGGAAGCCGCGCGGCCTGAACGTAAGGAGGTGACCGCGGCATAGAGATAACGAGCGATGAGATATGGCAGGCGCCACCGTGTTGGCCCACCCGAGCGTGGCCACGGTGGCGCCTTTTCGTCTCTGGAGTTCGTGGCAGGCTTCTTGCTGGCCGTCCCAGATATGAACCACGCGCATGGCCAGGGCATTCCACGCCGGGAACACGCCGCCGGCCACCCGCCGGAGCACGCCGCGCCAGCCGCCGAGCGCGAGGCTCCCGAGCACGCTCACGCCGGCGAGTTCGGCCGGCGTTTCTGGATCTGCCTCGTCCTGACGATCCCCGTGCTCCTCTATTCCGAGGAGATCCAGGAGTGGCTCGGTTTCCGCGCGCCGGAGTTCCCTGGCTCTGATGGCATCCCCGTGCTTTTCTCTACGCTCATCTACTTCTACGGGGGGATTGTCTTCTTGCGCGGGGCGCGCGAGGAGCTGGGCGCGCGCACCCCCGGAATGATGACCCTCGTCGCGCTGGCGATCACGGTCGCTTACCTCTACAGCGTCGCTACGCTCTTCTTCGTTCTGGGCGCGCCCCTCTACTGGGAGCTTTCCACTCTGGTGGTGGTGATGCTCCTCGGGCATTGGATCGAGATGCGCGCCGTTGGCCGGGCGCAGAGCGCCCTGGCAGATCTGGCGAAGCTGCTGCCGGATACCGCCGAGCGCCTCACCAACGGTACCGTCGAGCGCGTCGCCGTGGCGGCCCTCCGGCCGGGCGACCGCGTGCTCATCCGGCCCGGGGCGCGCGTGCCCGCGGATGGCACGGTGGTTGAGGGCGAATCGTCGGTCAACGAGGCGATGATCACGGGCGAATCGCGCCCGGTGCCCAAGGCGCCCGGAGCCGAGGTGATCGCCGGCACCGTCAACGAAAGTGGATCGCTCCGGGCACAGGTCCTGAAGGTGGGCGAGGAGACGGCGCTGGCCGGGATCATGCGCCTGGTAGCAGAGGCGCACGCCTCGCGCTCTCGGGCGCAGGCGCTCGCCGACCGGGCTGCCTCCTGGCTGACACTCCTTGCGATCCTCGCCGGCACGGTGACGCTGGTCGCGTGGCTGGCGCTCGATGCGCCCCCCGGGTTTGCCCTCCAGCGCACTGTTACCGTCTTCGTGATTGCCTGCCCGCACGCGCTGGGGCTCGCGATCCCCCTGGTGATCGCCATCTCCACCAGCCTTTCGGCGCGCAACGGCGTTCTGGTCCGAGAGCGCGTCGCGCTGGAGCGGGCGCGCGACCTGGATACCATCCTCTTTGATAAGACAGGCACGCTGACTCGGGGCGAGCAGGGCGTTGTCGGGATCGCCGTGAACGGCCTGAGCGAGGACGAAGCGCTCGCGCTCGCCGCGGCGGTCGAGGCCGATTCCGAGCACATGATCGCCCGCGCCATCCGGGAGGCTGCGGAGCGGCGCGACATCCGGCGCCCGCAGGTGACCGGGTTCGAGGCGCTTCCTGGCAAGGGGGTGCGCGGCCGCGTGGATGGGCAGGAGGTCCTTGTCGGTGGCCCCAATCTCCTGGATGGGTTGGGCCGGGCGTTGCCGGCGGATCTGGCGCAGGCGAGTGATACCTGGGGCGAGGAGGGGAAGAGCGTCGTCACGCTGGTCGTTGGGGGGGAGCCGCGCGCGGTGTTCGCGCTGGCCGATCTGATCCGTGAGGAGTCGCGCGAGGCAGTGGAGCGGTTGCGCGGAATGGGAATCCGTGTGGCGATGCTCACCGGCGATAGTGAAGCCGTGGCGAAGTGGGTGGCCCACGAGTTGGGCATCGACGAGTACTTCGCGGAGGTGCTCCCGCAGCACAAGTCAGAGAAGGTGCAGGAGTTGAGGGCGCGCGGCGAGCGTGTGGCGATGGTGGGAGACGGGATCAACGACGCGCCCGCGCTCCTGACGGCGGACGTGGGGATCGCCATCGGCGCCGGCACGGACGTGGCGATCCGCAGCGCCGGGATCATCCTGGTGCGCGACGACCCCCGCGACGTCGCGCGCGTGGTGAAGCTCAGCCGCGCGAGTTACCGCAAGATGCTCCAGAATCTGGCCTGGGCAACCGGCTACAACGTGGTGGCGATCCCCCTGGCAGCCGGGGTGCTGGCCGGGTATGGTATCCTCCCGGCGCCGGCCATGGGTGCCCTGCTGATGTCCGTCAGCACCGTGATCGTCGCGCTGAACGCCCAGCTGTTGCGCCGGCTCAATCTGGCAGAGTGAGCCACCGTTCCAGCAGCTGCTTCCACGCGGGGAAATCGCGGCAGAAGCGGAGGTCGCCGTAACCTTCGAACAGCTGCCCCGGCCCGGGGAGATAGATAGAGAGGCCGTGCGAGTTCGCCACGCGCGAGCCGGCATGTGCCTCGAAAAGTACCGGACCTCCCCTGCTGCCAGGGAGAGCGGCGAGGACCTCCTCCGCGGCATCGATGGCGGCGGGAACCGGCACGTAGGCGCGGATCTTCTTGGCGAAATCGCCCAGGTCGGCGTAGTAGGGGTAGGCGTAGCTCTGCGTCAGCGCGCGGGCCTGATCCAGGGCCGGCTTATGCTCCGGGAGCGCCCGCGCGAGCGCCTCGGCGAAGCGATTGACGGCGCCGGCCAATGCCGGCAGCCGGCTCGTGCGGATGAGCGCCTGAGTGACAGGAATCGGGTCGTAGGCGGCGACGTGCTCCGAGACAAAGGCGCGCCCCAGCTCTTCGGGGGTCATCTCGGGGTTGGCAGCGAGCAGGCGCAGGATCCGGTCGTAGGGATAGCCCGGACCCGGGGGCGACTCTTCCGAAGAGACGATGACGCCGGCGCGGTCGCGGATCTCGTAGCAGACCTCCAGCATCCCCATCAGACTGGCATCCATCGCGAGCAGATCGATGCGCGCGCCGGGCACATCGAGCGCGGCATCGAACTCGGCCATCGTGAGGTAGGTGTTGCTGGTGTCGTCGTAGAGGATGCCCCGCGATTTCGCGGGCACGCCGGCGGCCAGGGGTGCCGATGCCGGGCGCGGGCGCCACCCGGAACCGTGATTCCAGACGACGAGCGCATAGTGCCTGGAGGGATAGCGGGCAACCGCCCACGAGATGAAGTCGCGCAGCGACTCCGGCCGGCCCATATCCACTTCCCCCAGGTGCTCCACGACAGGAGAGGTGATCAGCCGTCGGTCGTTGTCGCGCGTCACCAGATACCGCCGGGTATCGGTCCAATCGCCGTTGCTGGAGTCGTAGCCGGGGGCGCGGTCGAGCTGGACGACGAGGTTCACATTCGCGTCGGAGCCGACGCTCTCCATCTGGTTCATGTTGAGGATGCCGTACTCCTCAAGGTCGCCGTCGGCATCCATGTAGACGAGGACGGTCCAGCGCTTGGGGCGTGGTAGCGGGCCCGGACCGTCGCCGTCGACTCGTCCGAGCGACTGCTGGATCGTCCCGTTGCCGCAGCCGGATGCCACCAATGTCAGTATCAGGAACAGTCCGGAGATGCGGAGGAGAGTGAGCATGCGTGGTCGTCCTCTGATCGGGGGACGCAAGCGCCGGGAAGAAGTTCACCGGGAGAGCACGCCTTGGTGCGGGCATGGCAACTTCCGGCTCGAATGCCGAACCTTTGCAGGCTCTTCCATGGCCGCACGAATGGCCCTGCATCGACCCCGAAGGGGTCGTACAGCATAGCCCAGGGTGTGGGACACCCTGGGGCTGGAATGTGGGGCCCCGTTGGGGCGCTCCGAGCGTGCCTCGCGCACCGCCAGTTCGCGGCCCCAGAGCAGTCGTACAACGCAAGGCGCTCGCGCCTCTCCCTCCGTGCCCGTCCCCTTCATCCGCGGTATCGCCGCCGGCGCGCCGCGCGGGGGAACCCTCAGGGCTCCATGCCTTTCTCCAAGCCGATTCGGCTCAGGTAGTCCTTCTCGCGCACGAAGGTGAGCAGGTCGGAGACCTGGGCGATGGCCAGGCCGATCACCGTATCGGCGGCGCCGTAGTACATCCACACCTCATCGCCGCGACGGATGGCGCCACAGGTATAGACGACGTTGGGCACCAGACCGCGCTGCTCGTAGTCCGTCTCCGGGGCGAAGACCCACTCGGAGGCGCGCGCCAGCACGCGGCGCGGGTTATCGCGGTCGAGCAGGGCAACGCCCAGGCGGTAGATCGGATGGCCGGCCATCTCCTTGACGCCGTGGTAGATGAGGAGCCAGCCCTCTTCCGTGAGGATCGGGGGCGCGCCGCCCCCGATGCGCAGGCCGTCCCACCAGGGGCCCCCTCGCTCCGGCAACAGCACGCCGGGCCGGCTCCAGTGGTAGAAATCATGATCTGCGGTCGCGTGCCAGATATGCTCCTGGCCGCCAGTCACCGGCCGGTGCAGCATCAACCACTCGCCATCAAAGGGGTGTGGAAAGAGCGTGGCGTCTTTGTTGCTGGGCGAAAGCACGATCCCCAGGCGCTCGACGGTTTCAAAGTCCTCCGTGGTGGCGAGGGCGACTGCCGGACCATAGCGCGAGTAGGCGGTGTAGGCGATGATCCACTGGCTCTCCCCGATCTGCGTCACGCGCGCGTCTTCGCAGCCCCACTCCTCATAGGGGAAGTCGGGCAGGTCCGGCTCGAGGAGGGGCCGGTCGGCAATGCGCCACGCATCGATCCCGTTGTAGCTTCGTGCCACGCGGATCTGCGAGAGCCCCTGGCGGTCCTCAATGCGTAAGAGGAGGAGCGTCTCGTCACCCACAATGGCGAACCCCGGGTTCAGGACAGCGTTTGCGTGGAAGGGGAGATCGTCTGGTGTGAGCAACGGGCCATGGCCCTGGCGTACAAAGAGCGCACGTGTCATCCCGCATCTCTCCTCCCCGGCGAGGATCTCGCGAACGGCCTCGACGGGCGCCCACCACGCGGGCGTTTTCTGCAGATTACCCCTACGCCCCCGATTGCCAAACCTGGCGTACGGCTCCTTGCGCGAGCCGGGTGGGAGATCGCTCCAGGTGTGGCGAAGATCGGAGGGACGCTGTATCTGCTTATGAGGGGCCGGTGGTCTGGCCGGCAAGGAAGGGTGTCGTTTCCATGTCGAAGGAGCTTTCCCCGCTCGAGGTGGCCAAGCAATCGGTGGATCCGTACGCCGGCGAGGCGGTCTTTGCCCGTCTGTCGCGGGCGACGGTGGCGGATATCACGCCTGAAGAGGATATCGTGATGCGCTGGCACGGTCTTTACCGGCAACGCCCGGCCGAAGCCGGGCTCTTCACGCTGCGCCTGCGCCTGCCCAACGGCGCGCTCACCGCGCAACAGGCGACGGTGCTCGCGGGCATCGCCGCACGCCTGGGTGGCGGGCGCCTCGACCTGACCACCCGCCAGAACATCGAGGTGCATGGGCTGCCGCTGGCGGTCCTGGAGGGCGTCTTCCACGAGCTTCGGGCGGCCGGGCTCACCACCTTGGGCGCCTGTGGAGACACGGTGCGCGGGATGGTCGCCTGCCCCGCGGCCGGCCTCGATCCGGACGAGATGCTCGACACGCGCCCGGTGGTAGAGAGCCTGACTGCCGCCTTCGTGGGGAACCGCGAGTTCGGCAATCTGCCGCGCAAGCTGAAGGTGGCCGTGTGCGGCTGCGCCCGTCACTGCGTGCCGGTCGAGATCAACGATGTCGGTCTGGAAGCGGCGAGCAACGAAGAGGGAGACCTTGGCTTTGCCCTCTTCGTCGGTGGAGGCCTCTCCGCGTCTCCCACGCTGGCCCAGTCGGTTGGTTGGATTGCGCAGGACCAGGCGGTTCCCGTGGTGAAGGCGATCGCCGCTATCTTCCGGGAGCATGGCAATCGGTCGAATCGGGCGCGGGCGCGCATGAAGCACCTCCTGGGCGAGTGGGGTATCGACCGCTTCCGCGCTGAGCTGGAGTCGCGGCTTGGTTGGGCCCCGCGGGTTATCCCCGGCATGGCGCTGCACGCTGGATCGGGCCGGGACCACCTCGGCGTGCTCCCTCAGAAGGATGCGGGCCGGCGTCTCGTCGGCGTTCCTGTCGCCGCGGGGCTCCTCACTGCCGATCAACTCCTCCTCCTGGCGAAGCTGGCGGCGGAGCATGGCGAGGGCGAGCTGCGCACCACCCTCTACCAGAACGTTCTCCTGCCTGATATCGCGGAGGAGGCAGTCGATACCGTGCTCGCGAAGCTCGCGGAAAACGGCCTCCCGGTCTCGGAGAGCCGCTGGGCCGGCCACACTATCGTCTGCACGGGGCGTGAGTTCTGCAACAAGGCGATGGCCGAGACGAAGAAACCCGCCATCCGGCTGCTGGAGGCGCTGGAAGAGGCGCTTCCCGGAAGACCGGCTCGTCTCCGGATCAGCGGGTGCCCGAATGGGTGTGGCCAACATGCTCTGGGAGAGATCGGTCTCCAGGGAAGCGGCGTGAAGGGCGAGTCCGGCCTGGAAGAGCGGTTCGATGTGTGGGTGCGCGAGGCATCACCGGACGGCGCGCCCTCCTTCGGCCGGCGTGTGATGTCGCGGGTGCGCCCCGAAGAGGTGTTGGCGGTCGTCCGAGAGCAGGTCGCCCGCTTCTGAGCGGCCGGCGTATCCTGGGCCGCGTCCGTCCCAGGCGCTGGCCAGGACCGTCACCGGCCTTCTGGGGCGCCATCGGGCGGGGGCACTCCCGGGCGAGGCTCTCTCTGCTTACTCCCGGCGCGTCCTGTGAAGGAATCGGAGGCATAGGGCGGTTGACAGCATGGCGGCGGTGGGCTATACTAGGTAATGTCGGTTGAACTAATAGACATTACCGGAGGTTGGCATGAAACTGACCACGCGCGGCCAGTATGCGAGCCGCGCCATGCTGGATCTGGCGGAGCGCTACCACGAGGGTGCCGTCGTGATCGAGGATATCGCGCGCCGGCAGGGGATCCCTAAGAAGTACCTGGAGCGCCTGCTCCTGGATCTGAAGGGGGCGGGCCTCGTCCAGAGCATCCGCGGCCGGCAGGGAGGGTATCGCCTCATGCGCCCGCCCCAGGAGATCACCCTGGGAGAGGTGGTGCGGGCGATGGAGGGCCCTATCGCGCCGCTCGCGTGCGTGGACGAGGATGCCCACCAGCCTTGCGATTGCCCCAATGCCGATCTCTGCGGCCTGCGTACCGTGTGGGCCGAGGTGCGAGACGCCATCGCCGGCGTTCTCGACAACACCAGCCTGGAGACCATCCGGCAGCGTACCGAGAAGCTGCGTGAGCAGCAGGCCGGGCAGGTGATGTATTACATCTGACACCAGTCCGAAGCGCACTCCCCCCTGGATGGGAAAGAGGGCGGGCCGCACCGAGTGCGG
>DUUU01000086.1 GCA_012841485.1 Armatimonadota bacterium | reverse complement strand
GCCGATCTGCACCCTCCATGGGAAGGCGCGCGAGATCGCCGCCGGCCGGCGCGTGCTGGTGAGTATCTCGCACTGCGAGACCTACTCCACCGCGGTGGCCGTCGCCATCCTTGAGGCCTGAAACTCCGCATGCCCCTGGCCGCCACGCACTTCGAGCGCGAGAGTACTGCCCCATCGCGCCCTCCTTGGCACATATCCTGCCCTGCCCCCATCCAGGAGGCGTCACAGGATGTTGAAGCCATCGAACCATCCAGAGGAGAACCGAGAGGGACGAGCGCCCATGGAGTGGGTGCTCCTCGCAGGGCTGATCGTGGTGGCCGCGGCGCTGCGATTCTGGCGGATTGGAGTCGAGAGCCTGTGGCTGGATGAGGCGGCGAGTTGGTCGTTTGCTCGGCTCCCGGTCGCGGAGCTCCTGACGCGCAACGCGGATCCGGGGAACCCACCGCTCTACTACCTGGCGCTGGGGCAGTGGCTGGCGCTCTTTGGCGACTCCGAGACCGCACTTCGTAGCTTCTCCGCAGTGGCCGGGATCCTCTCGGTACCTGTGATCTACCTCTTGGGGCGAGAGCTGTTCGGAAAGCGTGTCGGCGCGCTCGCCGCTCTCCTGCTCGTGCTCTCCCCCATCCACCTCTTCTACTCGCAGGAGGCGCGGCAGTACACCCCCGCGATGTTCCTTGGCCTGCTCTCGGCCTGGCTCTTCCTGCGCGCCGTAAAGACGGACCGCTGGGCGCATTGGCTGGGCGCCGCGCTCTTTGCCGCCCTGGCCTTCTACATCCACTACTCGGCGCTGCTGATCCCCGCGTTTGAAGGCGCCTATGCTCTG
Organism: Armatimonadota bacterium; assembly: GCA_012841485.1. The sequence goes on along the minus strand of DUUU01000086.1, from coordinate 2,476 downwards.
GTCGCCGCAAGGCGATGGCGCGCCGCCGGGGCAGCGGCGCTCCTTGGCCTCCTCTGCCTGCCCGGCGTTGTGCTCTACCTGGCGCCCACTTTCCTCCTACGCGATGGTTACCAGTTCTGGCAGGGCCATGTGACTCCCGGGGCGTTGGCGCGCACCGTGAACAAGCTCTTTGGCAAGCCAACCGGCGCGAGCGACCCGCCCGCGCTCCAGGCGGTGTTCGCCCTGCTCCTGGGAGTCGCCGTGGTCTATCCCCTATGGCTGGCAGGACGCTCGGCAAAGAGGGAGGATGCCGAGGGCGAGCGCCCGCTCCTCTTCTCGCTCCTCTATCTGCTGGTGCCGACGGCGCTCTTTGTCGGTCTGGCCCTTGTGAAGCCGGTCTGGCAGGAGCGGTATCTCTTGGTGGCGCTGCCCGGCTACCTCCTGGTGCTGGCGTGGGTTCTCACCCGCCAGCAAGGAGCCCGGCGCGCTCTCCTTGCCACGACCCTGGTGCTGCTACATGCCGGCGGGATGGAGGCAGCGACACGGGAATGGCGGAAAGAGGAGTGGCGCGAAGCGGTGCGCGTGATGCAGACGGCGGCGCGCTCGGCGCGCAACCCGGACGCCGAGGTTTTCCTGACGATGCCGTTCCTCCACTTGCCGTTTGATTACTATAGCCGCGGCAACCCGCCGCGAATGGGGTATCCCCAGAGCCGGCGCCCGCTCACGACAGCCGACGAGGCGGAGCTGGATGCCCTCGCGCGCCGTGCCGCCCAACGCAGCACCATCTTTGTGATCCACGGCGTCGCAGGAGATGGCGACCCCAACCTGCTGTTGGAGCGCAGACTGACCGCGATCAAGGGCCCGGGCACCTTCCGGCGGTTCGTGGGGATGCGCGTCTTTGCCTTCGGCGAAGGCGCCCCGGCGCTGGGAGGAATCCCCGTTACCCCGAGTGCCCTGGCAGCCGGAGATGACAGGTATCGTTGATCAGGTCTATGCGCCACCGGCCATCCTCGTAGGTGATCAGGTTGACAGCGGCGTTCTCCTGGCCAATGCGCCGATAGAGCGAGGGCGAGAGGCCAAGCACGGCGCAGAGGAAGGCGCGGTTGCTCGACTTGTGCGCCACAACGGCGACATTCTCGCCCGCGTGGCGCTCGGCAATCGCGGTCAGCGCCGGCACCAGGCGGTCGCGCAGCTCCCCAAAGCTCTCCCCGCCGGGGATGCGCACCTTCTCGGCGTCGCGCTTCCACGCCGCGTAGTGGTCCGGCCACCCGGCGCGCACATCCTCTTCGGAGACGCCTTCCCACTCCCCGTAATTTACCTCGCGCAGGGCGGGATCGGCTACCGGCTCCAGCCCGTGCCGGGCCGCGATTGCGGCCGCGGTGTCGCGCGCGCGCCGCAGGTCACTGCAATAGACAGCCGATAGCTCCGCGTCGGCCAGCCGCTGTGCGACGCACCCTGCCTGCTCGCGCCCGCGTTCATTCAACTCCAGGTCGGTATGCCCGCAGTAGGCCGGGTGTTCCCGGTTCCACAACACTTCGCCATGCCGTATCAGGTAGATGCGTGTCAATGAGTTCCCTCCGGCAGCTGCAGTTCCGAGATAAGAAAGGTCCAGGTGGTTGCCTGCTCTCTCCTGGCGGCCTTCGAACCCGGGGTTCGGGCGTCACTCGTGCGCGGTGATCTATCGCCGCGCGCCGCATCCCCCTCCCAACCCCCGCCGTCTTGAGGCATCCGGGAGGGCCGCGCAATCCAGCCCGGTGGGGCTTCGCTCGCTGGCAGCGCGCCGGGTTGGGCGCATCTGTCGGCTTCGGAGTCCGTATCTCGGAATCCCAACTCCAGTGGGACGATTCGCCGCCAGGGGCTCAAATGCCTTTGGCCGCGCCCGCCGCGCTCCCGAAGGAGATCCGCCCGGATCCGGCTAATAGCAGAGGCGACAGCGGGCAGCGGCACACGGCTGCCCGCGCGAAAGGATGGCTTTGATGATCCTCGCGCGTGCCTTGATCTCCATTCTCCTCGCGGTCGGCTGCCTTGCGCCGGCGATGGCCGAGGTCCTCACCTTCCCAGACGCCGATATGGAAGCCCCGGGACGCGATGCCTGGGAGACCTATGGCACGCCCGTTTCCATTGAAAAGGTGCGCCAGGCGCACTCGGGGCAGTGGGCGCTGCGCGTGCAAACCGATAACAAAGAGACGATGGGCGGCGGCTTCGAGGGAGTCTCTCGCACCCTTGGCGAGCTCAGGCAGGGAGATCGCGTGCGCGTCTCGTTCTGGCTGCGCCCCCTCGCTGGACGCGAGGTCTGGATCGGCATGGGCCGCACCTCCTTCGAGCAGATCTGGCGCCCGTTCGACACGGACTGGATGCAGGTTGTTTGCGACTTCCGAGCGCGCGCTGATGGCACGTACAGCATCTGGATCACCCAGCAGGGCGCCGCGAACGACTTCCTCCTGGATGACTTCCGCGTGGAGCGCATCCCCCGCCTTGCCCTGGGTCAGGCCCCGAT
>DUUU01000085.1 GCA_012841485.1 Armatimonadota bacterium | reverse complement strand
GTCGATACTTCCGCGGCGGGTGCCCAGCGCATGCTGACCGAGGGCCACCATCAGTTCGATGTGATCGATGCCGCGAACGACTGGTCGCGTTACCGCATGATCCTCTTGCCGGATAAGATCCCGATGACCGAGGAGATCCGCGGGAAGGTGGCGGAGTACCTGGCCGGCGGTGGCAGCCTGATCACCTCCTACGAATCCGGGATGGGCCCGGACAAGCGCGGATTCGTGATCCCCGGGATGCCGGCGGGGTTCGTTGCGGCCGCGGATTTCTCGCCCGATTTCGTCGTTGCTCGCGACGCGCTGGCCGAGGCCCTCGGGGACGCGGAGCAGGTGATGTACGACCGCGGTCTTCTCCTCAAGCCCACGGCGGATGCCGAGGTTCTGGCCGATATCTGGAACCCCTATTTCAACCGCGCCTGGGAGCACTTCTGCTCGCACTCGCATACCCCGTGCGAGCGCCCGAGCGGAGCGCCGGCGGTGGTGCAGAAGGGGCGCATCATCCAGTTTGCTCACCCGATCTTCGCGATGTACCAGCGCCACGGGGTACGCGCCTATAAGCAGATGGTACTCAGCGCGCTTGCCCGCCTGCTGCCCGACCCACTGGTGAAGACGGATGCGCCGACGACCGCGCACCTGACCGTCAACCGGCAGATGGAGCAGCGCCGCAGCGTGCTCCACATTCTCCATTACATTCCCGAGCGCCGGGCGAACACCATCGATACCATCGAGGATGTCATCCCGCTCTACCGTCTTCGCGTTGCTCTCAAGCGGGAGCAGGAGCCAGCCCGCGTCTATCTGGCGCCTTCGGGTGATGCCATGGCGTGTACCTATCGTGGTGGCTACGCGGAGGTGGTGGTGCCGGAAGTGCGTGGCCATCAGATGGTCGTCTTCGAGGACTGACGCCGCCTTGCACCAGGGGGAGATGCCGGAGCGGTCATCTCCCCCCGAGAGAGTGGCTTCTACAGCCCAGACGGCGGGAACAGCACGTTGTCGATGGTGTGGATGATCCCGTTGGCAACGCCGAAGTCCGGGCGAATCAGCAGGGCGTCACCAAACGCCGAGCCGAGCACCAGGGTGTCCATCTGCGTGCTGGTGATGGCGAAATGCGGCCCCAGCAGCGTGCCCAGGCTGCTCAGACCGCGCAGGTCGGCGGTGGTGAACCGGCCCGGCACCACGTGGAAGCGCAGGACACGGTCGAGCTGGGCGGGATCCGCGATCAGGGCATCGAGCGTGCTGGCAGGAAGCCGGGCGAACGCCTGATCCGTGGGCGCGAAGAGGGTGAACGGCCCGGGCTGTCGCAGGACGTTCTCCAGGGCGGCCGCCTCGAGCAGCTGGACCAGTCGGGCGAACTGCGGGTCGAAGCGCAGCGCATCCACCAGGTCCTCCCCGACGAGTGGCGGCACCAGGACCATATTGATCGGATAGACGACGCCGTTGCTCGCCACCATGGCGTCGCCTTCTACGAAGGCGCGCTCGCCGCTCGGGTTGAGGATCAACGCCCCGCCGGCGGAGCGGATATCTAGACTGGCGTTCTGCAGCGTGTTCAGCGTCGCGTTCTGATCCGCCAGGGCGCGCAACTCCGCCTCCGAGAGGCGGGCGGGTACCACGTGGTATTGCAGCACACGACTCAAATCCGCCGGATTTTGCAGAAGCAGATCGAACGTACCGGAGGGGAGCCCGGCGAATGCCTGGTCGGTGGGCGCGAAAAGCGTGAACGGGCCCGACTGCCGCAGTGCTACCTGCAGCCCCGTTGCCTGCAGGGCGGTTGCCAGCCGGGAGAAGCGCCCATCCTCCTGGACGAGTCGGGTGATGGTTGGGGCCTCGATGTCTTCGTCGTTGGCGCACCCGGCCAGCACGGAGCCGAACGCAAGGAGCGCGCACAGCGCAACCAGTCGCCTCATCCTTCTTCTCCTCGGAAGGGCCAACGAGCGATTCCCTATTCCACTCGCTCGTCTAGACGAAACATCGGCGCCTTCGGGTGAGACTGCGGATTGCAGGGAGGGGAGAGAAGGGATCGCCCGGATGCCTGGCGGCTATACGCCATGTTGCGCAGGGGGGCGTGAACCGCGCGGACGTAAACACCTGCGCCGTGGGAATGCTGGTAAGCATCGCGCGGAGGTAACATCCGCGCCCGGGAGACACCGGGAAGCAGCGCGGGTCTGAAGCCCGCGCGGGTGTGAATCTCCGCCCCGGTAGGGATGCGCTTGACAGACACGCCAATCCGGCGTAAGATCCCGCGCGAAGAGCGGTTGGCTGCGCTTCAAACTGTCCGCCATGTAGGAAGCAGAAGCCCCCTGAGAGACGAAGAAGAGCACGGAGGACCCAACACCATGGAGGAGTACCGCCGGAAAGCCGAGCACTTCCTAAAGCACGAGACGCAGTTCCGCCTAGGAATGTTGCCGACCGAGCAATCACACCCCCGCACCCGAGGCCTGGCCGAGACGCTACAACGCAACCTGCGCGCCGGGATCCGGATGCTACAGGCCGTGGACGAGGACGTGAGGGCGAGCGCCTCGCGCACGTTCCAGTGCGCGGAGTACCGGTCGCTCGTGGCGGCGCTCATCGAGGCGATCCGTGCGGGCAGGCGCGTTTGCTTCTCCGGGTGCGGCGCGACCGGGCGGCTCAGCATCCTGCTGGAGGCGTGCTGGCGGCGCTTCTGGCGGCATCTAGGGAGCCATTCTCATGCGCTCGAGCAGGCCAGTGCCGCTCTCGCGGAGCGTGTCTGCAGCCTGATGACCGGCGGCGACTATGCCCTGATCCGCTCGGTCGAGAACTTCGAGGACTATGCCTCCTTCGGGCGCAGGCAGGTGGCAGAGGCGGGTCTGGGGGCCGGAGACGTTCTCGTCGGCATCAGCGAAGGCGGCGAGACTTCCTCGGTGATCGGCACGATCCACGAGGCGCTGGCCCGTGGCGCACGCCCCTTCTTCGTCTTCAACAACCCCGCCGAGATTCTCGCCCGGCACATCGAACGCTCGCGCGAGGTAATCGAGTGCCCGGCCGTCACCACACTGGACCTGACTTCCGGCCCGATGGCGGTCGCCGGATCCACCCGTATGCAGGCCACGACCGCGGAGCTGCTGGTCGTGGGATCGGCGCTGGAGGAGGCGCTCATCACGCTGCTCCCCGAGCTTCTACCCCGCGACACCCTCTCCGCGCTGCCCGGCGAGTGGCGAACCCCCGGGGATCCCGCCGCTCGCTTTACAGCGCTGCTCGCCGATCTCGCTCGCCCGGAGGCGGCGGATGCCATCGCCGAGTGGGTGACCATCGAGCGCGACCTGTATGCCGCCCGGGGGCGCATGACCTACTACGCCTCCGATTGCCTGCTGGATATCTTCACCGATACCACTGAACGCGCGCCGACTTTCATGCTCCCGCCTTTCCGCAAATGCGACGACCCGGTGGCACCCCCATCGTGGGCGTTCGTCAAGAACCCGCTCCTGGAGACGCCAGCCGCCTGGCGGCAGGTCCTCTGCCGGGAGCCGCGCTGTCTGGAGTGGGACCAGGCGTGCTATGAGGAGCTCCAGGGCCCGCCCAGCGCCCGAGCGAACCCGCCTCGCCTGGGACGGGGCGAGATCCTGAAGTTCCTCATCGGCTGTGAGGAGGACCCCTCCCGCTTTGAAGCGCCCGACTCTGCGGCGGCGGCCGTTCTCCTGAGCCGCGAAATTCATGCTCCAGAGTTCAGCGCGTGGTGGAGCGCCTTCACTGCGGCAGCGCAGCCGTATCGCCGGCGCCTGGCCGTGGTCATCGGCGCGGACGCCGCGTTGCTCCCCCAGGTAGAGCGCGTGGTGCACGTCCCCTGCCGGCCTCCCCAAACCCCCTTGGGAATCTGGAACCGCCTGGCGGTAAAACTGGTGCTCAACACCCTTTCCACCGCGACGATGGGGTGCCTCGGGCGGCTGACGAGCAACTGGATGGCGAACGTTGAAGCCACAAACAAGAAGCTCATCGACCGCGGCACGCGCCTGATCTCGGAGCTGGCCGGCGTGGACTACGAAATCGCGTGCTACGCCCTGCACGAGACGATGGAATACCTGGCGCGCGCGGTGACCCCGGGGCAGGAGAAGCCCTCGCCTGTCGCCGAGACGGTGCGCCGGCTGCGGCAGGCGAAGGCCGAGGGGGGTGCCTTGGTATCGGGTTCCAGCGAGGAGCCGGATCGCGCCTGAAGAGAGGAGAGTGCGCCATGGGATCCATCAACGGGATCGAGCTGACCTGGACCACCGAGGGCACGCCGGCGGAGTTGCACCCGCTGTTGCGCGCGCTCGGCGAGGAGTATCCCATCCGCAAAGACGCCGCGCGCCATGGCCTGGCCATCACCTTCTACCATGAGTCGTCTCGCGAGGGCTTCTCTATCGAGCGGCGCGCGGGAACCGCCGTGATCCGCTATGGCCGCCTGTCGCACGCCGGGCGGGCCCTCGGCACGCTACTCGCCGGCCTCGTGGGAGAGGGCGCCACGGTGGCCGACGGTCCGGCGTTTTCGACCCTGGGAGTGTTGCTCGATTGCGGGCACAACGCCACGGTTACCTCCGAGCACCTGCGCAAGTGGCTCCGGCGTCTGGCGCTCTTGGGGTTTGATACGGCGATGGTCTACACCGAGGCAGGCTATTCCCTCCCGGACGAGTCCTGCTTCGGCTACCTGCGGGGAGCCTACACCCGCGAGGAGCTGCGCGACCTGGATGCCTACGCCGCCGGCCTGGGCATCGAGCTGGTGGGGGCGATCCAGGCACTCGGCCACCTGGAGCAGATGCTCAAATGGGCGCCCTACGCGGGCGTGCGCGATACCGAGCACACTCTCCTGGTGGGCGAGCCCAGGACGTACGAGCTGGTGGAGAAGATGGTTGCGCACTGGGCCGAGGTCTTCCGCTCCCGACGGTTGCACCTGGGCATGGACGAGACCTACGACCTGGGTCGCGGCCGCTCGCTCGACCGGCACGGCTATCGGAGTGGCCTGAATCTCTATGTGGAGCATCTGGGCCGGGTTGCCGAGATCTGCCGCGCGCACGGCGTGCGCCCGATGATCTGGTCGGATGTTCTCTTCCGACTGGCGGGCACGTCCGGCACGCACTATGATCGGGAGAGCCGCATTCCCGACGCGGTGCGCCGCGCCCTGCCCGCGGATGTGGATCTGGCCTACTGGGATTACTACAGCGATTCCCCGGTGCATTACGAGGAGCGCATCCGCAAGCACCGCGATCTGGGCTACGAGCCGGTGATGGCCTCCGCCGTCTGGAGCTGGCCGACGCCGTGGCATGACTGGGCACGCACCGAGCGCAACGCGGGCGCGTGCATCCAGGCGTGCCGCTCGGCCGGCCTCAAGGAGATGATCTTCGCCCTCTGGTCGGATGATGGCGGCTTCTGGGATGTGGACTCCAACCTGGCGGGCCTGGCCTACGTGGCGGAGAAATGCTTCGGCGATGGCAGCGCGGAGGAAGAAGCCCTGGCCCGGCGGTTTCGCGCCGTCTGCGGGTCTGACCTGGCGGCGCATCGCACCGCCGCGCGGATCAACGGGCCGTTGCAGGCGTGCAGCCTTCTCTGGGACGATCCGATGCTGGCCATCTACCTGCGCCATGCCGCGCGTGAGGGGACCGAGGCGCTGCACGAGGCATCAGCCCACTATGAGGGCGTGGCGCGCGACCTGGAGGCGCACCGCGAGGATCGGGCCGCCGGTGATCTGGGGCACGCCTGGCGGGTGGCCCGGCTCTTCGCTGCAAAAACGGAGCTGGCGGCGCGGCTTCTGGATGCGTGGACCGCAGGGGATCGCGATGCACTAGCGGCCGTGCGCGAGGAGGTGCCCGGGCTGGTCGCGCTGGTAGAGGATCTGGCGCGTTCCTATCGCGCCCTATGGCTGGCGCGCCATCAGCCCCTTGGCCTGGAGGTGATTCAGATCCGCCTGGCCGGCCAGGCGGAGCGCTACCGCGAGTTGGCCCGGCGAATTGGGGAATACCTGGAGGGCACCGTGCAGAGCATCCCTGAGCTTGACGAGTGGCGCAAAGGCGCCTACCTGCCGGTTCGTTCTCTCTCTTACCGGGCCCTGGCGACCGGTTCCCGCGTCTTCTGAGGATAGCGGGGGGGGGAGGCGTCGCGCGGCGCTTCTAGCACCGCGCGCGAGGACTGGCGGATGCCCCCCGGATGGTCCGTGCGACGACAGGGCCTTGCACTGCCCATCCGTGTTCGCCCCCTTCATCCGTGGTATCAAAGCCGGCGCGCGGGCGGGTGGACCGCCCGACCTCAGCGTGTGGAGACGTGCGTTGACTCCGCCGCAGGGGTGTAGTAGACTGGGAGTGGTGCTGATCAACCCCACCATCGGCACCGGAGGAGGCGAAGTGCCTATGCAGACACAGCGTATTCGGGTAAACACCCGGTGGTTGCTCCTGGCAACAGGCGTGCTTCTGGCAGTGGCTGGGCTCGACACACGTCTGGCGAGCGCGCCCGCGGGCGCGCCCACCGGCAAGCCGGTCAGGAATATCGTCTTGATGATCGCGGACGGATGCGGCTTTCCCCAGATGGAGGCGGTTGGTCTCTACTTGCATGGCGCCAAGGGCCGCCTGAGCCTGGATCAGTTCCCCGTCAAGCTGGGGGTCAGTACCTACTGTGCCACCGGCAAGGGCTACGATCCCGCGCAGGCATGGGCCGATTTCGAGTATGTGAAGAAGGGCGTCACCGATTCGGCGGCTGCGGCCACAGCGATGGCCACCGGCGTCAAGACGCGGAACGGGTATATCGCCATGGACCCGGACAAGGTGCCGGTGAAGACGGTGTTGGAGCGTGCGGAGGAGCTCGGTCGGGCGACGGGCGTGGTGACCACGGTTCAGTTCAGTCACGCGACCCCGGCGGCTTTCCTGGCGCACAACCCCAGCCGCAATGAGTATGAAGCGATTGCCCAGGAGATGCTGTTGCGGAGCAAGGCCGACGTGATCATGGGCTGTGGCCATCCCTGGTATCGGAACGACGGCCGGCGCAGGGACACCCCCGGCGACTATAAGTACGTGGGCGGTGAGGCAACCTGGGCGGCCTTGACGGCAGGCAAGGCGGGCGGCGATGCCGACGGCGACGGCGTGGACGACCCCTGGACCTTCATCGAGACGCGCGATGCGTTCCGGGCGCTCGCGACCGGCGATACGCCCAAGCGTGTGTGCGGCGTGGCCCAGGTGAGCAGCACATTGCAGCTGGGGCGCCCTGGTGACAGGAAGGCCGCGCCGTTTGAGGTTCCCCTCACGGAAGGCGTGCCCACCCTTGCTGACATGGTGCGCGGGGCGCTGAACGTGCTGGATAACGATCCCGACGGCTTCGTGGTCATGATCGAGGGAGGCTCGGTCGACGGCGCTGGCCACGGCAACCTGTCTGGGCGCCTCATCGAGGAAGGCGTCGACTTCCTGCGCGCCGTGGATGCCGTGGTGGAGTGGGTGAATCGGCACAGCAACTGGGACGAGACGGTGCTGATCATCACCGCCGATCACGAAACCGGCTACCTGGCCGGGCCGGGCTCTGGTCCAGAGTCGCAGCCGATGTGGAAGCCGTTGGTAGGCAACGGCGTCAACAAGCTGCCGGGCATGGAATGGTATAGCACGAGCCACACCAACAGCCTGGTGCCCCTCTACGCCCGCGGCCGTGCGGCCGAGGCCCTCACCAAGCGCGTCGTTGGCAAGGACCCGGTGCGCGGCGATTACATCGACAACACCGAGGTCGGCAAGCTCATCTTCGAGTTACTGCAGTAGAGGCGGAACGGCATAGCGAGGCCATGGCGGGGCTCCCATCGGGGGCCCCGCCGGCGTTTGGAGAGCCACTCAGCGAAATGGACGAGTG
>DUUU01000010.1 GCA_012841485.1 Armatimonadota bacterium | reverse complement strand
GCCTTGCTGAAGAACGCCATTGTGCCAAAGCTCATGGGGGTGCCTTTCCAGCGATCAAAACCTACTACCCCTTGGTTCTGTTCCGTGACCGCCGCTCCTGCCCCCATCGCGCGCGTGGCCATAGCCCAACGGATGATTAGAGGCGCCATCACGGGAAAGCACGCGCATGGCCGGCGGGCGGCGGATAGCCAGAAGGCTTGAAGACGCGAGACGGCGAACTGTGCAGGAGTTGGCCAACTGGGTGCGCGAGCCGCGGAGGGCGCGACCGAACGCCAGCAGGAGGCTATCTACGTTCTGTCACTGCTGGTTCCGCCGTGCGTTTCGCGCAGAGTGGCCTGTTTGGGAGGAAGACGCCGTGGTTGCTCGTGTGTGTGGCAGCATCGCTCTTGCCGCGTGGCTACTCTCGCTCTTCTGCCCGGCTCTCCAGGCGGAGGGCCTGCGTGACCGTCTCAAGGGCCTGGTCTATGAAGTCGAGGAGTACACGGAGCCGAAAGACGCCTGGCTCGTCAACCGCAACTCGCCAAACAAGTGGAACCTGTGGTCGACCGAGGCGGATGCGATCAACAAGCGCTCCGGAGGCCAGTCGCTCCAGTCTCCCCGCGTCGAAAAGGATCGCGCCACGCCCGAGGAGGGCGCGCCGCCCTTGCACACGCGCATCACCGGCATTCCACGCGGCACCTATCGCGTTTTCGCCAGCCCGCCCAACCGGCGCATCGCCATCTCGTTTGACGGCAAGAACTGGGAGATGCGCCACGGCGGCGAGATTGACCTGGGCGTTTGGAAGATCACGGACGGCACCTTCGAGCTGTGGGTGGATGATCGATATGCCGATCCCACCAACATCGGGAGCTGCTATTACGATTATATCCGCTTCGAGGAGTTCACGCCTCCGCGTCTCTCCCACTTCGCCATCCATCGCGTGGTCGAGCCGTACGAACGCGTCCTTGGCGCGGGCGTTCATCACCCTGATGCACCTCTCCAGCTTTCGTGGATGGCGGATCAGCCGGTGCCAACCGGCACGGTGGAGTACGGCACGGGTGGCCGCTTCGATCAGCGCGCCGAGTCGGCGGAGATTAGCCTGCGCAACCACCGCGTTCTTCTGAAGCCGCTGGCGCCAGGGCGGTATCAGGGGCGCGTGCGCATCCCCTTCGGGCAGACGGAGTGGACCTCGCCACCCTTCGAATTCACCGTGCCCGCGCCGGCAAGGCCGGGTCGCTCGCGCGCCTACCGCGTGCCTCTCACTCTCCTCGAGCCCACTGCCGCCGGGCGCAAGGCGTGGCCGGTGACCTCCGGGATCCCGCTGCCCAAGGGAGTACTGGCGAGCGCTGCGGACGCGCGCATCGAGGATAGCCGGGGTCGCCCGGTGCCTTCTCGCTGCGTGGTGACCAGCGCCTGGCCGGATGGCAGCGCGCGCTGGCTGGTGGTCACCTTCCTGGCCGATACGGAGGCGGGGAAAAGCACGCGCTATACCCTCGTCTGTGGCGGGCGCCAGTCCCGACAGGCGGTGGACGCGCCCCCTATCCGAGTCTTGCAGAACACGGCCGAGGGAGGGGGCGCGCTCTTCCGCGATCTCGCCCTCGATCTGAACGGCAATGGCATCGCAGAGCCCGGCGAGATCCTCTCGGGAGCGCCGGATCTGGGGAACCTGCGCCTCCAGGATGCCGCGCAGAGGACCTTCGGGATGGCGCCCGGCGCGAAGGTGCGCTCCTTCCGGAGCGCGCTGCGCCACGACGTGATCAGCGAGGGCCGCTATGCCGGCCCCGAGGGTGAAGCGCCGTTCCGATGGCGCGCGGAGACCACCACCTTCGCCGGTCAGCCCTGGATGCGCCTGCGCTTCGCCGTGGCCAACCCTCGGATCAAGGAGCCGCATACGCTCCTCAGCGGCGTTGGCCTCACCTTGCCCATCGCGGGAACCGGATCCGTCGAAGGAGCGTTCG
>DUUU01000084.1 GCA_012841485.1 Armatimonadota bacterium | reverse complement strand
TTGCCGCGCTGGCAAGCCTCGGGCTTTCCTACTTCGTGCTCAAGGCGCAGGCCAGGCAGCGTGCCGAGTGGGAGGCGAAGCTCGCCGCGAAGATGAAGGAGGCGGAGGAGTTGGAGTCTGCCGCCTTGCAGCTTCCCGATTCGGAGGCTGCGCTGCAAGATCTGCAATACCGCGTGAGCTTCCTCCGAGGCGCGGATGAAGAGGAGTACCAGCCGGCCCTCTTGACGGAGATGACCGAACTGGCGTGGCGCACGGGCGTGGAGATCTCCGGATTCAACCCCGTGGAAGGGGCGCCCACGGCCCAATCGCCGGTGGCGAAGACCACGACGGCGAGTAAACTGGCGCCGCATCGCTTCCTCACGCTGAACCTATCTCTACAAGGCAGCTTCCACAACGTGACGCGCTTTCTCTACCGCCTGACGGGTGTCTCCAAGGTCATCTCGGTGGATGGGCTGCAAGTTGTGCCGGCCCCTGAGGGGCCAGCGGATCACGTGCGCGTGACTGCTCAAGCGACGGCCTATGTCCTGAAGAACGTGCCGCAGGCAACCGCTATGGCAGCCGCCAAGCTGCAGGAGATCGCGGAGGCTGAGGAGAAATTCAAGGCGCAGACCCAGGGATTTGGTACCCTTGAGGAGTTGAGAGCCGCCGGACTCAGCGAGCTCAAAGAGGGTGAGACAATCGGGGGCTATACCTTTACCACCGATAAGAAGACCAGCCGGAGCACCTACAAGATCCTGGCCACCAGCAAGGACCCCAAGCTGCACAGCCTGAGCATCGACAAGTCCAAGAAGATTATGGATGAGACGGATAAGGTGCCCTATGATTAGACTGGTTGAGTCAACACCGGTCTTTGGGGCGCGGGCTCTGCCGGGCAGCTCCCCCAGGAAGCCGCGAGCGGCGACAGCCGTGGCGCTTGGCTTGTGGTTGTGCCTTGCCGGAGGGTGCCAGCCGCGCGTGCCTGCATCCCCGGGAGGGGGCACGAAGGCGGGCGCCGTCGCCCCTGGGGGACAGACTGGCCAAACGGATCAGGGCGCCAAGCAAGCCGCGCCTGCCAACACACCCGCCGGAGCGCCAAAGACGGATCAGGGCGCCAAGCAAGCCGCGCCCGCCAATGCACCATCCGGAGCGCCAAAGGCGGGCGGCGAGACCGCGAAAGTGGAGTCCCCCTTTCCGGGCCAATCCACCGCGGAGTCGGCTTCCAGCGCCGCGGGCACAGGCTCCAGCGCCTCGCGCGTGATCGCGCGACGTGATCCAGATACCATTCCCGGCGTGCCTCGATTGCCGCTCCCGCCTCCCCGGCGGTCCCCGTTCCGGCTGGATGGGGAAGGGGGAGAGAATCGGGCGGCCCAGAAGGCAGCCCCCGAGGTGACCATCCGCTTGCGTGACTCGGACAAGCCCACCGGCGGGCTTCTCGGCGTGCAACCGCTGCCTCCGATGTCGGCTACCGCGCCGGGCCTCGCGCCGCATGAGGGGGTGCGCGTGCCCGGATCGGTGAGCTCTCCGCCGGAGGGCGGCGCGGCAGCGGCCGCAACTTCCCCCGCGCTGCAGCTCACCGGCATCATCGATGGCGACCCGCGCATGGCGGTCATTGAAGGCGAGACAGCGCATTATATCGTTCGCGAGGGGGATCGCGTCGCGGGCGGGTATCGGGTTGCCTCCATCTCGCCACAGAAGGTGATGCTACGTTCGGAAGATAACCGCACCGTGGTCCTCCGATTCGGGCGCAAGGGCGGGTGAATCGCCGTGCCATATGCGAGGACGCTGGCCGGCGCGCCCGGTTGCCGGCCAAGACTGGGAAAGGGCGAACCGTGGATATCAGCGTACTGAGGAGAGGCCTAGGCGGTCTGGGGCGCGCCACGCGCCGCGCGGGCAGGCTGTGCGCC
>DUUU01000083.1 GCA_012841485.1 Armatimonadota bacterium | reverse complement strand
CCCCTCCCGCATCCCCCGTCCCGATTACAGCTCGATCACCTCATTGCGGATGCTTGAGAGCGTTTCCACCCCCTCGCTGGTGACCCGAACGCCGTTTTCCCAGCGCAGGCCAAACTCCTTGGTGTAGAGGAAGGTATCGACCTGGAAGGTCATGTTCTCCTGGAGCGGGTATTCGGACGACGACTCCATCCAGGGCCGCTCCACTTCCATCATGCCGATGGCGTGACAGGGGCCGTAGAGGAGGTTGTCGCCGAAGCCCTTCGAGCGGACGAACTCTTCGAACTTGATCACGACTTCCTTGGCCGGCACGCCCGCCTTCATGAACTCCATCGTCTTCAGGTGCGCTTCGAGGCCCACCTCGACGAGCGTGCGCATCTCGGCCGGCATCTTGCCGAAGCAAACGGGCCGGCCCACGCTGGACGAGTAGCCACCAACGAGGGCGCCGATGTTGAGCTGGATCATCTCACCCGGCTGGATCACCTTGGGGCTGGGCCGACCGATGGCGTGGGTGCTGTTGAGGCCGCTTAGCACGTAGGTGGGGTGGCCCTCATACTCGGCGCCGTTGGCATAGAGCGCGGCCTGGGCGATGCCGACGACCTCCTGCTCGGTCATGCCCGGCTTCATCTCGTTGAGCACCTTCTCGGTGGCAAGCTCGCTGATCCGGAACGCCTCGCGCATGAGCGCGATTTCGTTCTCGCTCTTGACCATGCGCATCTCCGTCAGCAGGTCGTCGGCGCGGACGACCTCGGCGTTACCAGCGGCTTCCTTGATCGCCTGGTAGACCGTGACGGGCATCACCGAGAGGCCCGCGATGCCGATCCGCTTCGGCTTCCCGCCGGCCAGCTCGCCGAAGACTTCCTCGAAGGTGTTCAGCTTCATGCCCGGGTAGTCCGGCTCGGCCGACTCGCGGTATTGGAGGATTTGCTTGATCGCCGGGGTTTTCCCGCGCGTCTGGGCGTAGGTGAGCGTCTCGGGGCCGATGAGGAGGATCGGGTCGCCGGTGCGCCCAATCGCCACGCCGCCCGACTCGAAGAGCGGCCAGTAGTCCGACAGGTAGCGCACGTTGGCGGGGTCCGCCTCGTCGCCATGGGCAATCACGACATCCAGGTCATGGGCGGCCATCTTCTCCTGGAGGGTCCGCCAACGCTGCTCGAACTCCGACTGAGGAATCGCCTTCAACTTCGCCATCTTTGCCTCTCCATTACCGGGGTGCCGGCGCTGTCGTGCCGCGCACCACCAGCTCCACCGGCAACCGGCAGGCAGCTTCACCCGCCGGCGGATCAGGCTCACCGCGCCACCAGGCTGTCAGGCGCTGGAGTAGGATGCGCGCGGCCGCCTCACCGATCTCCATCAAGGGAAGCCGCACCGTGGTGAGTGACGGCTTCAGCAGGGTGACCCAGGGGAGGTCATCCACGCCGATGATACTCAGGTCACGGGGAACCTCAATCCCCTGGCCCTCTGCCGCGCGGAGGAGCCACGCGGCTACTTCATCGTTATAGGCGACCAGGGCGGTAAAGTCCTGCCTGCGCCGCCAAAGTTCCTGGAAAAGAGGCACCGCCTCTTCCGCACGCTCGCCCTCGGCGGTGACGATCAAGTCCGGATCGGGAGAGCGCCCGGCGCTCTCCAGGGCATCCACAAAGCCTTGCTGTCTCAGCCGCGCATTCGGCGATGCGAGGGGATGGAAGAGCGCGATCCGCGTGTGCCCCAAGGAGAGCAAGTGCTCCGTGGCGATCCGACCGACGGCGTAATCGTCCTGGCAGGCGTAAGAGGGAAGGAGCGTGTTGGCTACCCCCACGACCGGCACATCCAGCTTCGTGAGCGCCTCGACCACATCAGACCGGGGACAGATCGCAAGGATGCCATCCACCACGCCCGCGCGGAGATTCGCCGGAACCCGGCTTTCGCGGATATCGGCCAGGAGTACCTGCATCTCCGCGTCGAAGAGCGGGGCCTGCATCGCCTCCGAAAGGAGCCCGGCCCAAGGATCGCGCCACACGCGGGCTTGTCCCGGCGCGTAGCGGAGGATGCAGACGATGTGGGTGCGCACCACGCCACCGCGGCGCCGGCTGGCCAGACGGCGCGCGTCGCCATTCAGCGCGGCGCCGTAGCCGATCTCGCGCGCCATCTCGAGCACTCGCGCTCGCGTCGCCGCATCCACGTGGGGGTGGCCGCGGAGCGCGCGAGAGACCGTCATCTGGCTGACACCCGCCCGCCTGGCTATTTCCGCTTGCGTCGCCATGTGAAAGCCCCCCCGCGATGTTTGCGTAAACAGCGCGACCGGCCTAGTGTAACACAAGCAGGCAGGCCTGTCAACGGAGGGCAGGCGCACGCTAGGCAGGCCCCTGTGGTGCGGAGTTGTGGTGAACCACAGATGGACACAGACGGATGAGGGGCAAGAAGAT
>DUUU01000082.1 GCA_012841485.1 Armatimonadota bacterium | reverse complement strand
CGCGCGTCCGCTGCGACTACTTCTCTACCCTTGGCGCGCTCTACGCGGAGGGTTTCCTGAAGCCGGTCCAGGCATGGTGCGCGGCACACGGCATCGCTTCTACCGGGCACCTCCTGTGCGAGGAGCCTCTGGCGCCCCAGGTGCGTCACCAGGCGAACGCTCCGCTGGCTTACCGCTGCTTCGATATCCCCGGCGTCGATAACCTGACGGTTCGCACCGGCGGGCTACACCATCGCCTGGCAGCCTCCATTGCCCACCAGTGCCATCGGACGCGCGTGCTCTCCGAAACCTTTGGCGCCGCGGGTTGGGGCACCACCCTGGCCCAGCGAAAGGCAAGCGCCGACTGGCAGCTGGCGCAGGGGATCAACCTTTTCGTCCCGCACGCTGTCTACTACACCGTCTATGGCAAGCGAAAGCGCGAGAACCCGCCCTCGGAGTTCGAGCAGGAGCCGTTCTGGCCGCACTACCGCCGGTTTTCGGACTACTTAGCGCGCCTCTCCTTCCTCCTGACGCGCGGGAAGCACGCGGCCCGGATCGCCATCCTCTACCCCTTGCGGAGCGCCTGGGCGCACTACCACGCCGGCTATCAACCTCCGTCCGGGGAGGAAGCGCGCGTCTCCTTTGCTTGCTATGGCTCGTCCGACGCGCTCCTCCTGGCGCGCCTGGAGCGCGATCTCGCGGCGCTGTGCGCCCTGCTCACCGAGCTCCATTTCGACTTTGACTTTATCGACGAGGCGGGGCTGGCAGAGGCGCGCATCGAGCAGAGCCGGATCTGCCTGGGCCCTGAACGCTACGAGCTGCTCATCCTCCCCACGATGACGACGTGCGCGCGCTCCACCTGGGCGCGCATCCGCGAGTTCTTCGATGAGGGCGGCAACATCCTCTCATGCGGTCTTCTCCCTTATCAGACGGGCGCGGGGGAAGAGGAAGACCGGGCGTTGCAGCGCGAGGTGCAGGCGCTGACCACCCTCGATCCCACGGCGCCGGACCGGCCCGGCGGGAGCACGGCGCGCGCCATGGGCCGCGAGGCGATGCGCCCCCTCAACATCAACCGCGAGCATGGCAGCCGCTTCGCGCGCTACCTGCCGTCGCGCGTGTCGGATCCAGGCCAGCGTTCCCTGCTGATGAAGACGCTCCTGCGCACCCTCGTCACCCTCGATATCGATGTCGATTGCCCCGATCTGGTGTGCCATCAGCGCGATACTGCCGATGGCAAGCTCTTCTTCCTGGTGAACACCGCGGATGAGGAGCGCCGCGTGAACGCCGTCTTCTACGCGCTGGGCCGCCCGGAGGAGTGGGACCCGGAGACCGGCGAGGTGCGCCGCGTCTGGCAATATGCCCGCTCTGGCGAGAAGGTGACCCTCCCGCTCCATTTCGCCCCCAGGCAGGCGCGCGTCCTCTCCTTCTCCGGCACGGAGGATCTGCACGTCGAGCGCGCAAACTTCGTGGTTACCCGGGTCACCGAAACCGATGAGCATTACTTGGTGGAAGGGCACGCGCGCGACTACGCCCGGCCAATGGAGACGCCGCCGAACTGCTCGCTCGCCTGGGAAGGGGGTAGCCGCTGGGCCGAGGGGATCGATAGGGGGCTGCTGGAGCCGATTACCCTGGGCGAGGTGTGGGACCTCCGCGTTCTGGGCGATAACTACCTCGTGCTGCCCGACTGGCGGTTTCACATTCCCCAGCCGGGCGAGGATCCGCAAATCCTGGCGGAGTACCACGACTACTGGGAGCCGCTGCTCCCGCGTGAGCCGATCACCTGGTTTCCGAAACTTGAGCCGCTGGAGCTCCACCCTCCCGACGAGGTATGGCTCCAGACGCGTTTCCGCCTCGATGCGGTGCCGAGCAGTCTTTCGCTTCTCCTGGAGCCGCTGGATGTGCCGTACACGGTGCTCGTGAATGGCCAGGAGGTGGCGCTGATCCAGACTGGCGTGCTCGATCCGCGCTTCCTCACCGCCGATATCGCCGACGTAGCCCGCGAGGGCATCAACGTTGTCGCGATGCGCTACTCGTGCAAGGGCGTGCGCCTCGACCCGCCGGACAACCTGCACCGGATCACGGGCGACCTGGTTCCTGAGCCGGCACGCCTGCTGGGGAGCTTCACCGCGATGCCGGAGGATGACGAGGGCGAGTTCCTCCTCTACGCGGGCTTTCCCGACCAGATCGTGACTGGCACGTGGGTAGATCAGGGCTTCCCGCACTTCTCGGGGGTGCTGGAGTACTCGCAGCCGGTCACCATCAAGGCGGATTACTTCGACTACCGCTTGATGCTTGCCTGGGAGAACGCCGCCGAGATTGTTGACGTGCTGGTCAATGGGAGGCCGGTCGGGGTCCGCCCGTGGCCGCCAAACGCGGTGGATATCTCGGAGCATGCGTTTGCGGGCACGAACCTGATCACCCTGCGAGTGACCAACACGGCGGTGAATGCCCTGCTTGGCCAGCCGCGTCCCTCTGGCATCCTGGGCGCGGTGCGCATTGAGCCCTACGCCAGGTGCGAGGTGAAGGTGCCCAAGGATTAGACCGGATGGGAGGTTTGGAGATGCTGGGGTGCTTCCATGGATAATAGCAAGAGCAGTTTGAGGATCTGCGTGGTGGGCGCCGGGCACGGCGGTTCGGCGATGGCGGCGCATCTGGCGCTACTGGGCTTTCCGGTGCGCCTCTACAACCGGAGCGAGGCTCGGATCAAGCCGATCCTGGCGCTCGGCGGGATCGACCTCATCACGCGCGACATCGAGGATGCACCCTATGGGCTCGCCGAGCTAGAGGTGGTGACCACGAACATGGCCGAGGCGCTCGATGGGGTGGATCTCATCCTGGTGGCGACCCGGCGCAATGGCCACCGCTTCATCGCGGAGCAGTGCGCGCCCCACCTGCGCGACGGTCAGGTCATCGTCCTCAACCCTGGGATCACCTGTGGCGCCATCGAGTTTTACTGCGTTCTGCGCGAGGCCGGCGTGAAGGCGGATGTGACCGTGGCCGAGGCACAGACTTTCATCTACGCCAGCCGCATGCTCAACCCGGCCCAGGTGCGTATCCAGCGAGTGAAGAACAGCATCCCGGTCGCCGCCATTCCGGCAACGCGCACCGCGGACGTGGTGAAGCTGCTCAATCGGGCCTATCCCCAGTTCGTGATGGGCTCGAACGTGATCAACACCAGTTTCGATAACATCGGTTCGGCCTTCGCGCCGG
>DUUU01000081.1 GCA_012841485.1 Armatimonadota bacterium | reverse complement strand
GTGCCTTCATCGGGGGGCACGTCCGCGGGCTGGACGATCGCCGAAAGCGAATGGCGCCTCCAGCTCGCTTCCGGCGTCACCGTGCGAACGGCGCGCCCGACGATAGCGACGCCGCCTCCGCCACCGAAGCCAACCACCTCGCACCCGATCTCCGCCCGTGCCGCGGCGGCTCCCGCATCTCTCGCGGCTTCTGGCCCGGGCGATGCCCCCGCGCCGGGCTCGGCGAGGAGCGATACCCGCCGGGCCCCATCCTCACGTGGGCGGCGGTCGATGCGCAAGGCAACGGAAAACCCGACGGCATCGGCGCGCGGCGCGAGCGCCTCGAAGAAGTAGGCCCGGCTCCCTCGCAGGCGCAAGAAGCGCCGGCCATGGGCCGCGTAGCCGCGGCGCAGCTCGCGCTCTCCTGGCGCGGCTTCATCCCGATAGTCGCCGGCCAGCGCCCAGATGGGCCGGGCATCCGCCCGTGTCTCGAAGCTGGAGTCTGCCAGCAGATTCCCCGGGCCATCGGCGGGAAGATCGGCCGGATCGGGGCTGCCCGCGAGTGCGACCCGGCGAATGGCAAACGGCGCGGCGGAACCGGCATACTGCCAGCTGACGCACGTCAGTGCGTCGGCACGCACGCCGCGGTCGATGAGGTGGCTCAAGGGGATGAGCACTTGCTGCCAGGTGGTCGGATCGGCATCCAGGTGGATGTAGCGCGACAGGAGCGGCTGCCGCGTGCGTCTCGTGGCATCGGAGAGACCCACGCGCAAGGAGGGCGCCCGATGCGCGCCGGTGGATCCGCCGAGGGTGTTGATCTCGAAGGTGAGGTAGGCGCACGACCGGCCATCCACAGGGGCAGCATCCGGGCCAGCCACCAGCGCCGCCGTGGCATAGGCGCGCGTGCGGTCGGTGGGGCGCGCTATGAGGAGGTCACCCTCCAGGCGAACTCCGAGATAGCGCGTGCTCTCCGTGGTCCACCCTTGGCGGAGTTGACTATCCAGGATGGCGATGCGCACGGCGGCATGCGCCTCGGACGGGTGCGAGAGCAGCAGGAAGACGCCAAGGAGCACTCGAGTCGCGAGGCCTCGGGAGAGTGTGACGCACCCGCGCGAGGCAGGGCGGCGCGCGGAGAAGACTCTCCCGGTGATTGGAACCTGGCGAGCCCCCCCTCCCCGACGCGCGTACGCGGCCATAGAACGTTGGAGCGCAGGGCTAGCGGAACCCTCGCTCCCGGCAGAGCGCCTGATGGAATCGATCCAGGCGATCGCTCTGCTCCAAGGCCTCAGCACGCTCGACCTCCAGGATCTTCCTGGTCTCCAGAGCGGAGGCAAATCGAACATCAGTGTCAATCTTCACTCGGCACGCTGGTAAGCAATAGCTCCCCACCACCTGCTGCCACAAGAGAGTGAGGGAAAAGCGTCCGGTGTATCGTCCTTGTGCCATTGTGGTGTCCCATGGTTGGCATTGCTGTCTTTGTCATTATACCAGAAAGGGAGAGGCTTGTCATGTGCCGTATGAGGGAGTAAGAGTTTATGGTTCGCAAGCGCACTGTGATCCTGCCCGCTGGCACTTCTCCCCCCTCCTCCCTAGCCTCGCGCCAGCAACGTCCATTCCGCGGATGAGGGGGATGGACGCGCATAGGGTTTTCAGCACGTGGGGGTGATCCGGGCCTTCTCCGGACCCGCCCGGCCCAGGGAGAGGAAGCGGTGCGCGAGTGCGGTTCCC
Organism: Armatimonadota bacterium; assembly: GCA_012841485.1. Next base: position 11,615 of record DUUU01000081.1, on the reverse strand, counting down.
CTCCCTCCAGGGGGAGAGGTGAGCCGCGGCGGGCGGTGAGTTTGCGGCGCGGAGAGGCTCGCATCGGAAGGAGATCCTCCGGCCAAAGGCAAACTCTCCTGACGGGCATCGCTTTTCCGGGGGAGGGCAAGCATTCTCTTCCTGATGCGGGCCATTGAAAGCCCTCCAGGAGCTCCTGCCTGCCCCTGATGGGATTATGCCTCACAGGTGGAGACCAATGGCTAAGTTGCTCATTGCGGAAGATGACCATGACGCGGGCGCTTTGATGAAGCGTGTCCTGATGAAGGGGGGGCATGACGTCCGGCTGGTGGATAGTGGGGAAGCCGTGTTGGACGCTTGCGCCGAGGACGCTCCCGACGTGGTGCTGCTCGACGTCTCCATGCCGGGGATGGATGGCTACGAGGTGGCCCGCGCCCTGAAGAGCCGCCCGCCGACCGCCGACATCCCCATCGTCTTCGTGACCGGATCTTGCGAGACGCGCCAGAAGGTGCAGGGCTTCAGCCTGGGGGCGAACGATTATATCACCAAGCCCTTTCACCGCGACGAACTCCTGGCCCGCGTCGAGGTGGCTATCCGTATCAAGCAGCAATCCGATGCGCTGAAGGCGGCCAACGCCCAACTCACCGCGCTCTCCGTCACCGACGGGCTGACCGGGCTCTATAACCGCCGTCATCTAGACCAACGCCTCGCCGAGGAGATCGCGCTCGCGAAGCGGCACAGCTTCCCGATCTCGTGCCTGATGGTGGACGTGGATCGGTTCAAGCACATCAACGATTGCTTCGGTCACCAGGAGGGCGACCGCGTGCTCCAGGCCGTCGCGCGGGTTCTCCGGCAATCCACTCGTGTGTCCGACATCGTGGGGCGCTATGGTGGCGAGGAGTTCATGGTGATCACGCCCGGCACGCCGCTGGCCTCTGCCTGCAAGCTGGGCGAGCGCATTCGCACCCAGATGGAGGCTCAGGAGATCCCAATCGCCGATGAGGTGATCCATGTCACCGTAAGCATCGGGGTCGCCGAACTCGGCCGGACGGGCACGCCGGAGAGCCTCATCGCGGCCGCCGACCGGGCGCTCTACGTCGCCAAGAGAGGCGGGCGCAACCGCGTCGCCACGGAACCGCTGGAGGCGTAGCGCGGGGCAGCGCCTAGGAGAGGGGGGAAGGCGGTGAACAGGCGCATTCAGGAGCACTACAAGCGGCGGGCGACCGCCAGCCGCGCGCAAAGCGACTACTCCGTGGAGCCCCTGGAAGACGGCACCTATCAGGTTGAAAAGGTAGATGGCGCCACCTACCTCGTCGATCTCGATGCCGGCACCTGCACCTGTCCTGACTTCCAGCGGCGCATCGCCCGCCGCGAGGAGCTGGCCGGCGTCTGGTGCAAGCACATGCACCTCTGCGCGGCTTACTTCGGGCGCTCTCGCTAGTCGCGCCTGTCAGACAGCGCCGATTCGCTTCAGATAGGCGAAGGAGTCTGCCACCCGTGCCTTCTGCTGCTCCTCGGAAAGCTGCTCCCCGGCGATCCCCTCCAGCTCCAGGGTAAACGGACCGTACATGCCCAGCCCATTCAGAACGCGGAAGACCTCCGGGTAATCCACGACGCCTTGCCCCAGCGTGGGGAAGTGGTGAGCGCGGCAGCCCCCGTTCGTATCCTTCAGGTGCACACTCACCACGTAGGGCGCGATCTTGCGCAGCTCCTCTACGGCCGTGCGTCCCTCATTGTAGTAGTAGATGTTCGCCGTATCGAAGTTGACGCGCACGCAGGGGTGATCCACCGCGCGCATCGTCTCCAGAGCGACGTCGGCGTTGTGGATCAGATCCGGATGCGTCTCCAGCGCGGCCGTCAGTCCCGCGGCGGCCATCACCTCTCCCACGCCGCGAAGGCGTTCGTAGGCCACCGGTAGCGGGATGCCGTTCGTCTTCACGCTGAGGAACACGATTCTGGCGCCCAGGCGCGTGGCTGCCTCCGCCTGCGGCTTCATTCCCTCAACGCACTCGGGGTTCGACAGATCGCATTTCCCCAGGACCGAGGTGACCTTCAAGCCGTAGCGGCCCAGCTCATCCAACAGACCCGGGAGCGCATCCGGTGCCGGCACGCCGATCTCGACGTTGGTCAGGCCGATTGCGCGCAAGTGCTCATAGGCTACTGCCCGATACCGACCATAGCTGCCCAGGTTACAGGCGATGATGTTGGCCATAGCTGCCCCTTCCTCGCGCCTGCCCGGCAAGCGTCCGGGCAGGGTAGACCGCGTCGATAGGGACTTCTCTGGCCGAGGTGCTACTCCTGCGCCAGATCCATGTGAGTCGCCAGGGCAATATCGAGGTCGGAAATGCCACAGCCGCCTTGCGGGGGAAAGGTGATCGTCACTTCGTTGCGGCGGATCTCGATCAGGGGGACGTGCTTGTACGCCTCCGCGATCTCGGCGACGGCCTGCGTGAACTCAATCGCCTCCCGGAAGCTGCGAAAGGCATACGTCTTCCGGATCCCCTCCTCGCAAATCCTCCACCCCGGAAGCCCCTGGAGACGCGTGGTGGCCTCATCCTCCGAGAGACACGTCATCATCGTCCTCCTCCTCACGGCGCTCCGCTGCCTGGCATCCGCTCTCAGCCGGGCAAGAACCGCGCCATATGCCTGCGCTTCGTGGGAGGAGAGGCGCTATGGAGCCTGCGCTTACTCTATACCGCGCGCATGACACGGCGAGGGCACACTGGCTGCACGGCGCACAGACAATCAATGATTGGCATCCTGTGGAGCCCGGCCCGATCCTTTGGGGCGTGGAGGGCGAACGCGGGTGGCATAGCGGGAGGGGAGCTCGCCCTCGTACTGCTTGAACGCGCGCGAGAAATGATGCAAGCTGGAGAAACCAAGTTCGATGGCGATATCGCTGAGGCGGCGGTTGGAGGCGGCCATCAGCGCCTTGGCCCGCTCCATCTTCACGCCGAGGTAGTAGGCATAGGGAGTGGTGCCGGTGACACGTCGGAACACCTTCTCGAAATGCGACGCACTCATGCCCACATGCGCGGCGATCTCCTCCGTCGAGAGGTCATCGGAGACGTGGCGCAACATCAGTTCTACGGCATCCATCACCTGTGCCGAGCGGCGAGCGTGCGTTCCTCTGCCCTGGAGCGATGCCGCGCCCTCCCCCACAGCCGTCCCGTCCCCCTCCTGCAACACCTGCTCCAGCACGTTGAAGAAGGAGGCGAGCGTTCCCGCCGCAGAGATGGCTCCCTGCTCCGCCGCGCACTGGACGCAGCGCAGAAACTCTCGTTCCATAGCCCTGCGGGCGGGCAGCACCAGCGCCTCCGGCAAGCGCAGCGCCTCTGGGACAAGTGCCGCGCCATGGGCATCCAGAAGCACGAAATGGAGGTACCAGTGCTCTAGCACCTGACCGGAATCGGCTCCAAGCAGGTGGGGAGTGCCAGCACGGATCAGGCAGAGGTGGCCAGCACGCAGCGGGAGAGTCTGCTCGCCCGTCTGAAGCGTTCCGGAGCCTTTTCGCACGTAGAGGAGCAGATGCTCCGAGAGCGTCCGCCGGGGACAGACCCAGCCCTTGGGAGGCACCGCTTTGCCCGCCGCTGAGATGCGCACACCACTAAGCCGCGACCCCATTGCCCGCGTCTCCCCTGGTCATCCCCAGCCCTACTCCGCGCGGCTATCCGGCGCGATAGCCGCAACAGGCGATGGCCGCGCGGGGTCGATGAACTGCACGCTCTTCGCCTCATGCACCCAGCCCACGAACAGACCGAGGAGGTCCGCCAGGCTGCGTGCCGGGATGCGTGTTCGCCCAGCGCGCAGACGCGGAGTGGCGTCGAGGCGAACCGCTTCACCGTCGCGCCAGGCATCCCGACGCCCGATGATCATCGAGGCACGGTGCCCGCCGTATGCCGCAGTCACCCTGCGCGAAGCAGCCTCCCAGTCAACCTGCCCGCCCGCCGCTTCCACGACGCGGCGCACCGGCACAGTGGCGCTCCCCCCCTGCACGCTCACCCCGTCGCGCAAAACGGTCACCTTCGCCGGCGAGACTACTGTGATGCTCTTCCGGATTGGTGAGGGCAGGCCTCCCTCTCCCCGTCGCGGGCGCGCGGCAAGCCCGCGCCCCTGAGCCTCAGACCGGCCCCGTTCATCGTCCGCGTTGCGGATCTCGATCTCGAAGGCCGGCGAGCGCGCCAGGAGCCATGCCTTGGCGTAGGCTTCAGCGACCAGGCGATACCGGCCATCCGGGTATTGCCGCGTGTCCCACTCCTGGAGGGCGTGCGGCGAGTTCGAAAGGAAGGCCTCACGGTCGCCGATGCGCAACACGACAAACGCCAGCTCTGACTGGTACGCGCGCGCGTCCACTTGAATCGGCACTCGGCCACGCAGGGGCCCTGGCCTGCCCCCGTTGATGACGAGCAGTGGCCCTCGCGCAGCCTCTCCCCGCTCGCCTTCCCCGGTCCACGCTCCGCCGACTGCCGGCGCCACGAGAAGCAGGCTGAGCAGGCCGGCGAGCAGGCTGGGCTTTTGGCAACAGATCATGGGGTGGCTCCTCCCTCCGCAGACCGAGCGATCCCCCGTAGTATAGGCGCTTGTCGATGGGCTTGTCAAGGAGCGCGTCGCGAGATCTGGGGTTCCGAGAGAAGGCCAATCTGGGCGGTTGCCCGCGCTCTCCTGGGAGGTTACGAACCCCGAGATCCGTCACTGCCCTCCGCCCGCGCCGGCGGCGATACCGCAGACGAAGGGGACGGACGCGGATGGGGGTGCGCGGGCCCCGCTGCTTTCCGACCACCCGGCCCCAGGGAAGGGGAGCGACCGCGTGCCGCTCTCGGAGAACCCCGACGCGATCCGACAACCCGCGATTGAGCTGGTTTCCTTCTCTCGGAATCCCGGTCGCGAGACCGCGAGGAGGGGGCCTTTCGGAATGGGCGGGCAGGGCAATGGCGAGCCAGGGAGTGACGGGGATCTTGGGGCCAGCACCCTGGGACCGGGTGCAAGGTCATGCGGCGTCCGGGGCGACGTCGCATGTGGTCGCCCCTCAATGAGCAGAGAAGCGAAGGGGTCCCGGACGGACCCCTTCGCTCGGATCAGTTCTTGCCGAGGCAGCAGTGCTTGTATTTCTTGCCGCTGCCGCACGGGCAAGGATCGTTGCGTCCGATCTTGCCGTTCTTCTTGCGGATCGTCTTTGACTGCGGCTCGTCCGCGACGTCGGCGCTGCCGCTCTCCACCACCTGATACTTCGGCTGCTGCACCGGCTGCACCGCGGGCCGCGCGTAGAACGCCCAGCGGACCACTTCCTGGCGGATATCCGCCTGAAGCGCCTGCCACATCTCGTACGATTCCTTGGTGTAGGCCACCAGCGGATCCACCTGGGCATAGGCGCGCAGGTGAATGCCCTCGCGCAGGTAGTCCATCGCATCGAGATGCGCCACCCACTTCTCGTTGACCACATGCAGGAAGATGGTGCGCTCCAACTCGCGTACGACCTCGGGCGTGAAGATCTGCTCGCGCTCGGCGTAAACGCGATCGGCCGTCTGCACGAGCAGCTCGATCAGCTCACTCGGCTCCTTGCCATAGAGATCACTCTCGTGCAGGAACCGCGACACCTCGAAGATATCGTGGAGCGACCGGTAGAGCCCAGGGATATCCCACTCGTTCGGGGCCACCTCCGATGGGCACTGCGTGTTGACCACATCCGTGATCAGCTCTTGCGCCGACTCCATGATGTTGGCGCGCAGATCGACCGGCGGGTAGTGAACGCCGTTCCACTCGCGGCCGCCGAGCAGGATGCGCCTGCGCTGCTCGTAGATGACGCGGCGCTGCTCGTTCATGACATCGTCGTATTTCAGCGTGTGCTCGCGGATGCCGAAGTTGCGCTCCTCCACCTTCTTCTGCGCGCGCTCAATCGCCTTGGTCAGCAGCTTCGCCTCGACCGGCTCTTCCTCCGGCCACGACCCAAGCAGGGCGTGCCCACGGTCGCCGAAGAGGCGCCACAGCTCGTCCTCGAGCGAGAGATAGAAGCGGCTGGACCCGGGGTCACCCTGGCGACCGGCACGACCGCGGAGCTGATTATCAATGCGCCGCGCTTCATGGCGCTCGGTGCCGAGGATATGCAGACCGCCCATCTCGCGGACGAGAGTGGCCTCCGCAGGCGAGTAGGCCCGCGCAATCTCCCGCGGGAAGGCGCTCTCCAGGAGCCGGCGATTCAGCAGAGGCGTCTGCTCAGCCGGCAGCGATCCGTCATGCACCACCATGTCGCGCGCCTCGTCCGAGAGCATCAGATGCTGGAAGCGCTGAGAGTCATAGATGCAAGGCCCCAGGATCACCCGATTGAGCTCATCCACCAGCGCCGCTTCCAGTTTCTCCGAGGGCGCCATCGCGCCTTCGTAGAGGTCGATCTCCATCAGCTGGCGCGTCTCCGCGCTCAACCGACCCTGAAGGTAGCGCGTCAGCGGGTCACGGGCCGCGTGCAGCTTCTTGGCGAGCGCCGTCATATCCCGGATATCCTCCAGGCGGAGCCGGCCGGAGCCATCGGCGTTCGGGTCCGGCGTGCCACCCAGGATGATATCCACACCGCGCCCGGCCATGTTGGTCGCGATGGTCACGGCACCCGCGCGGCCGGCCTCGGCGATGATCTGCGCTTCCTTCTCGTGGTACTTCGCGTTCAAGATGGCGTACGGGATGCCGTAGGTCAGCGCCATCTGCAGGCGTCGCTTGTTCTGGATCTCCAGGATCCCTGCGAGCCGATCCAGGTTCTCGTCCCCCAGGACGTCGGTCGGCACCTCAAGCTCCTTGGCCATCGGCCAGAGATCGCGCACCGACTCGAAGCGCTCGCGCCGCTCCTCAGGGGTGAGACGCGTGCGATCCGCGGGGTAGAGGATCTTCCGGTTGAGGAAGGCATGCTTTTCGGCCTTCTCTTCCTTGGATAGCGCCTTGTCGCCGTAAACGCGATCGCGCAGGATCCAGATCATGGCCATGATCTGCAGGTTTTCCGCCGTCAGGCGGTCGGCCAGGCGCTCCGAGACCTCGATGGTGCGCGTACCGACGAGCACCGGCTGCTTGCGGCAGAAGCACTGAAGGATATCGGCCACGCAGCCCCGGAACTTCGCCTCCTCGGTCTTGTAGACCACATCGGGGTGGTCAATGCGGAGCAGCGGCCGGTTGGTCGGGATCTGCACCACATCGAGGTTGTAGATCTTCCGGAACTCGCCCTCTTCCGTCTTCGCCGTACCGGTCATGCCGGCCAGCTTGCGGTACATACGGAAGTAGTTCTGGTAGGTGATCGTGGCGATCGTCTGGCTCTCGTGCTGAACGCGCACGTTCTCCTTGGCCTCGATAGCCTGGTGCAGGCCCTCGGAGTAGCGGCGACCGAACATCAATCGCCCGGTGTTCTCATCGACGATGACGATCTCTTGCTCGCCGCGGCGCCCGGCCTCATCCTTATGCTGATAGACGACGTAGTCAATATCCTTGCGGAAGACGTAGTGCGCCTTCAAGGATGCGTTCACGATGCCCAGAACCCGCATATCATCGGCGATGTTCTGGATCCCGAGGCCGCGCTCCACGCGTGCCACGCCCTCATCAGTGAGGGTTGCCGTGCGCTGCTTCTCGTCCACGGTGTAGTCGCGCTCCGCGGTGAGGGCGCGCACCACCCGGTCCACGCGCGTGTAGAGCTCGGTCGACTCCTCGGCGAAGCCGGAGATGATCAGCGGCGTTCGCGCCTCGTCCACCAGGATCGAGTCCACCTCGTCCACAATGGCGAAGTTGAGGGGGCGTTGGCGCAGGCGCTGCTCGTCGAACTCCAGGTTGTCACGCAGATAGTCAAACCCGAACTCGGCGTGCGTGCCATAGGTGATGTCTGCCAGGTAGGCTTCGCGCCGCGAGATGGGCCGCAACTGATTCATCGTCGGATCTTCCGAGACGTAGTCGGGATCGTAGAGGTAGGCGGCTTCATGCGGCACCGACTGAACCACAGCAACGCTGAGCCCCAGCATTCGGTAGATCGGACCGTTCCAACGCGCGTCACGCTTTGCCAGGTAGTCGTTCACCGTGGCCAGATGGACGCCGTCCCCCGACAGGGCATTCAGGCAGACCGGGAGGGTGGCGACGAGCGTCTTTCCCTCACCCGTCTTCATCTCGGCAATGCGTCCCTGGTGCAGAACCACGCCACCCATGATCTGGACGTCGAAGTGACGCATGGCGCGTGGATCGGTCGGCGGGCGCCCCTCTCCCAGGGTACGGCGCGAGGCCTCTCGCACCGTGGCAAACACCTCGGGGAGCATATCGGTCAAAATATCCTGGAGGGCCGCGGAATACTCGGGCCCCTGCTGTGCTCTTTCCTCGGGCGTCAAACGCTTTGCCAGCGACTCCTGGATGCGCTCGCGGAACATCGGTCCGCGCGCGCGGATTTCATCGTCTGATAGCGCCAGCAAATCTGATTCGAGCGCGTTCACCTGCTCGACGATGCCCTGGAGACGGCGCACCTCGCGTTCGTTCCCATCAAACATCAATTTGGCAATATTAGTAATAACGCTCATAGGTTGGTCCTCGTGGGTGAAAATACCAACGGTTATGATACCATAGGGGGATCGTTGAGTCAAACGAGATCGCGCGGTGAGCGAGGGCTCGCGGGTGCCCTCTCCGGGTGGGGAACACGGGCGTTGCGCGGGGGCCTTGCTGGCGGGTCAACCGCGCACAAGCCAACAGAGACGCGGGCATTTGCGTCCGGGCGATACGTCCCCGGGCCAATGCGCGCAGGCCTGAAAACCCGCGCTGCTTCTCAGCAGTGGTGGGCGCGGGCCTCTACGCCCGCGATGCCGGCCTAGATCGCTCAGGCGAAGGGATCGGTGCAGACCCGTGAAAGATGCACCTCCAGCGCGTCGCCGGCATGCTCCCGGAGGAGGCGCGCGAGGAGATCCAGCACCGGGCGCTCGGTGCCGTAGTGGCCGGCATCGATCATCGCCACACCCAGTTCGAGGGCATGATGCGCCTGGTGGTATTTCACATCGCCCGTCAAGAGGAGATCCGCACCCGCAGCCGCGGCGGCATCTACCAGGTCGCCTCCTGAGCCGCCGCACACGGCGGCTCGCCCGACGTTGCGGCCGCGATCCCCAACGAGGGTCACATGGGATGTTGGCAGGCATGCCCGGGCGCGTTCGGCCAGCTCCTCCACGGTGCAGGGCGTTTCCATCCGACCGACGCGGCCCAGGCCGGCGTCGGTGGGTGACGGCGCCAGCGCATAGAGGTCGTAGGCGACCTCTTCGTAGGGGTGCGCCGCCAGCATCGCATCGAGCACACGGGGGAGGATGCCTGCCGGAACGATCACCTCGATCTTCTCCTCCGGCACATACTCCTGCGTGCCGATGCTCCCGATGGCGGGACGAGCTCCCTCCATCGGGCGGAACGACCCGGTGCCGCGCGCACTGAAGCTACAATGCGAGTAGTTGCCCAAAGCGCCCGCGCCGGCGTCGCCCAGAGCCGCCCGAACGCGGTCGGCATCCGGAACGGGCACAAAGACAGCCAGCTTGTAGTGGGCGCTCTCGGTAGGGCGAGCCGCGGGCACGAGTGGCTCCGTCTCGACGATCCCCAGCGCCTCGGCAAGGGCATCGCTGGTGCCCGGACGCGCCGAGTCGAGATTCGTGTGCATGGCGTAGGCGGCGATGCCTGAGCGGATCAGATCGGCCAGGAGGCGCGCCGGATAGCGATCCTCGCGCAGCGAGTAGACCGGCCGGAAAAGAAGCGGGTGGTGCGAGAGGATGCACTCCGCGTCCAGGGCACGCGCTTCGGCGAGGACTGCGTCGGTGAGATCGAGGCAAAGGAGCAGCTTGGAGACTTCGGCCTCCGGATCACCGCACTGCAGGCCCACACGATCCCACTCCTCGGCCAACGTCTCGGGAGCGATCCGATTGCAGAGTGTGATGAGGTGAGAAAGACGCATGGTTCTCTTTGCAGGGGCATCGTGAGCGGCCGCAGGCATGGAACAAGGGGATGGAGCCTTGGGTTTGCCCGCCCTTGCCGCCGCCGCTCACCGCCATCGGTTGGGAGGATTACCTGCCGAGGGCCGTCAGTGCCCCCTCCTTGTCCTGATACACTTCAAAAATCTTGGTCAGGCGCGTGATCTCCAGAACCTTATAGACGGAGGGATTCGGATTGACGATACTGATTGAGCCGTCGTGCTCCCCGACGCGCCGGCGCGCTCCCACTAACACCCCCAATCCGGCGCTATCGATGTAGGGAACTTTCTCCATATCGATAATGATGTGGTATTCCCCATCATCGATCAGGCGCAGGATCGTCTCCTTGAGCTGAGGACAGGTGTAGATGTCCACCTCGCCCTCCAACCGGATCACAGGGATCCCTCCCGCCTCCCGGGTCACGTTGATCAGCAGGTCGACTTGGCTCATCGGAACCCTCCTCGAGTGTTCGGCATGCCTTCGCCGCACCGTCCCCGGTATACCCGCTCCGAGGCGCTTCTAAACCACACGCCCGCCTGCTTCCTCGAAGCAGACGCGGTCGCCTGGCCTGGTTTCTGTCGAAGCGATCGTGCCCGCGGGCAACTCCAGCACCGCGCACGCTCGGGGGTAGTAGCGGCCGATGCGCCACGGGCGCATCCCCTCCACGGTGGCCAGCACAACGCCGTCACGGTCGAGGAAGAGGGCATCGATGGGAAAGCGCATGAAGTGGGTGTGGATCGAGCGGCAGCGTTCGATCAGAAGGCCCTTCCCGGCAGCGAGCATCGGCACCAACATCAAGCCGCGAAAACGGCTCCACCAGGAGCGCGCGACGCAAACGTCATCGGCAATGATCACGTTCCGCGTGCAGTTCCTTGCGAGCATGTCCAGATTATACCCGGCTGCGCCCCCCTCGTCAAGGGAGCGGCCGCGATCCCGGGCCGGGCGCGCACGCTGCGCCGTTCCTGACTCAGGCGGGCACCCCAGACCAGTCCGAGCAAGAGGCCTGCCAACAGCGCGGTTGTCGTGCCGATGATGAAGGTGGCGTGGCTCACCAACACCAGCTCCTCAGAGCGTCGCGCCTGGCGAGCCGGCGCAGGCCGGCGCACCATCCGCCGTGATCGCCTTCGCCCGCTCCCTCGTGCCCTCACGGCCCCCTCCATGCTCCCCCGGATCCAGCTCTTGCGGCTTGTGTTCCTTACCCCCCTCTACATTATGCGCCATCGCGCCCCTGGTCAAACCTGAATGTCTGCTTGGCATAGGGAGGCGGGAGGAGGAGGCACCGGCGTTGGAGGTGCCTCTCGCGTTGCGGGCTGGCCGTAGGAGGGCTAGCGCCCCCTCGGGGCGACGAGGAGCTCGGTGCGCACCGGTTGGTTCGAAGCCGGCTTCGGGGATGCGACCAGGGCCACCTGGTAGTCCCAATCGCTCTTCTGGTAGAGAGTATACCGCTGCTCGCCCGGGGAAGCGGCGGCAAAGGGCGTCGCCACGCGATCAACCACCACGCGCAGGTGGCCTGTCCGGGCGGGCTTGAGCTGCGCCAATGGAATGGTGCCCGACTCGAGAGTGCGCGTCTCTCCCCGGTGAAGCACGCTCCAGGCGAGGCCATCCTTCGTGCAGCGAACGTTCACATCACACGTCAGGCGCGAGCCGGCGACGAGGGCGCTCCCGGGCGCGGCCTTGACCACCACGCACGTCACG
>DUUU01000002.1 GCA_012841485.1 Armatimonadota bacterium | reverse complement strand
GCGGCGGAAGAGGGATGGAACCGCTGGTTCCTCCACCCGTCTACCGCGCGCGCCGTGCGGGCGATCCGGTCGGCCTCGGCGGGGATGGTGCCGCTCGAAGCAGCGGCGCGCATACGACGGGGGCTCACGACCGGGAATAACCGCGTCTTCTTTCTCGATGCGGCTCAGGCTGCGCGCCAGGGAATTGAGGAGCGCTATCTGAGGCGGGTGGTGCGCTCCCCGCGCGAAATCATCGGGCTGGACACGGAGAGCGTCGCGCAGCCGGGGCTCGTGCTTTTTCCTCCCGGGCCGGACGAGGGGGGATCGCGCGCGGCGGAGTATCTGCGCGAGCAGGGCGTCGTGACATCGGCTTACCTGCCAACAACGCCGCCGGAGCCGGCGCCGCTTCTCTTTGGCTACGCGGTGCGCGCGCGGAAAGCGTTCTTCCGCAACTCGGCGGGCTTGCTGGCGAGCGACAACTTCTTCGAGGTGATCCCGCGCCGCCCAGAGGAGACGTCGGTGCTCTTCGCGCTGCTCAACTCGGTGGTGGCGGCGCTGCATCTGGAGGCGCATGGGCGCGGGCAGGGACGCGGGCTGCTGAAGATACAGCGCTATGAGCTGGCCGGTCTCCAGCTGCCCGACCCGGCGCGGATGGATCCCGTGGCCCGGCGAGAGTTGGAGGCGCTGGGCGAGGAGCTGCGTCAGCATCCCGAGGAGGAGGGCATCCGCGCCGCGTTGGATTACCTGGTGGCGCGTCTGCTGGGCCTGGACGCGGTGGAGCTGCGCCGGGCAGAGCGCGAGCTGGCCTCGGCGCGGAGGGCGAAATCGCTTCCCCACGGCGCTCTCGGGAAGGACCGCGAGGCGGAGTGGAGGGCCTTTCCTGCACACCCGGGCAAGGCCGAGAGCGATGCGAGTCCTCCCACTGGGGAGGCCGTCTGGGGGAGTGGTGCGCTGCGTGGGGCCCGGTAGCGCGTGTGATCCCTAGGCCCGGAGGGGGCTGTGGCGAAGCAATCTTACTTCCAGAGTCGGTATCTGGCGCATAAATACTGGGGCCGCCGGCCGTGGTACGTGGTGCGCGGGCTGATCCAGGAGAACACCAACGAGGGCGATCTCGTCCTGGACTCCTTCTGCGGCAGCGGCACCACCGTGATCGAGGCGCTCGCCACGGGCCGCCGGGCCATTGGCGTCGACTTGAACCCGATGGCCTGCTTCATCACCCGAGTGACGGCCGCCTACGCCGATGTCGAGGCGTTCTCGGACGCCTTCGAGCGGCTGCGCGCCGTGGCCCAGGCGCCGATTGACCGGCTCTACGAGCGCGATCCCGATGGGATCACGGTTGAGCACTGGTTTCCCGACGTGGTCTTGCCCTACTCGTCGTTCGGGGCTTCGCGCAGAGGCCTGAAGGTGTCGCACCTCTTCTCCAGGCGCAACCTGGCCGCGACCTCCTTTCTCTGGCAAGCGATTCACGACCTGGAATGCGATCACACGACGCGAGACCTCTTGCGCTACACCTTTACCGCGGCGCTTGCCCAGTTCACCAAGATGATTCGCGCGAAGAAGGAGGGGACCGGCTGGTACGTCAACGCCTATCGGATCCCGCGCGAGCACCGCGAGAACAACGTGTGGCACTCCTATGAAAATAAGTTCAAGGCCGTCTTGCGCATGAAGCGCGAGAGCAACGAGCTGTTGGGGCGTGTCTCCCTCTCGGTGGAGCCGCCGTCGCACCCCGAGGCCACCTGTCGCGTCCGCTGTGGCTCTGCGACCGATCTCTCGTTCATCCCCGCAAACAGCGTGGACTATGTCTTTATCGACCCGCCGTGGGCGATCAAGTACTTCGATCTCAGCGTTCTCTGGTGCGCGTGGATGGGCTTCTCGCTTCCCTTCGAGCAGGAGATCTTCCCCCACGAGACGGAGTTTGAGGAGGATATGGCGCGTGCGTTGCGCGAGCTGGCGCGCGTGCTGCGCCCGGGCCGGTCGGTGACGGTGAACTTCGCGACGCGTTACACGGAGCAGATCAACGCGCTTCGCGGGGCGATCGAGCGCTCTGGCCTGGAGTGGGTGGGCACCCAGGCGATCCAGCAGGATCAGCTCTCCTTCGTGCAGCGCCAAACCGATCTGGCTCTGAAAGCGAACTACCTGCTCACCTTGCAGAAATCGGGCGAGGCTGCCGCCACCGAGGCTGTGCCTGTGACCGCGGAGTGCGTGGCCGGGATGATCCACGCGCTTCTCAACCGCACCGGACCGCTCTCCTACGACGAGATCTTCCAGCATCTCTATCCAGAGATCGCCCAGCGGCCGCTGCATTGCGACATCTTAAGCGTGCTGCGCCAGAGTTTTCAGATGGTGGACGAGCGCCGACCGTATGCCGAGCCCAGGTGGGCCGTGAGGGCGTAGCAGTGTGACGGGAGCAGCATCATCGCCTCGCGGGGAATGCCATGCCGACTATCCTGACGCCGAATCTGCATGAGCACAACTACTACCCGCCGCTGAAGGAGCGGCTGGAGCGCGCTCTGGTACGCCTGGGCCTGGACAACAAGGGCTTCCACGTCGTCATCTCGCCCGACGCCGAGAACCAGGCTGACCTCATGGTGAAGCAGTGGACGCATGACCGCCTGGCCATTGAGGTGAAGAAGACGCGCGAGGATGTGGCCGCGATTCGCACCTGGAAGCAGGCGCGCGGCTACGTGACCAACTCCACGACCAAGGGGCTGCGCTACTTCTGCGTCACCAACGGCGAGCTCTTGATCATCTTCCGGCATGAGGAGGGCCAGCGTGTCGCTGCCTGCATGGTGGCGGATGGGCGCGTCGATCTCGGGCACTTCGGCCCTGGTGGCGAGGCGGACGCGGTGCTCGACCGGTGGGAAGAGGCGATCACCCACCTCCTGCACAACCTCTTCATCGCTGGCCGCGAGTATGCCCTCGACCGCACCTTCGCGGGCCTGGTAGAGAAGTACGGCGAAGCGCACGCGCTCCTGTCGCTGCGCCTGCGCCACGCCGTCGATGCCCGCCTGGCCGATCCCGAGTGGCGCGCGGCATATCTGGAGTGGTGCCGCACCTTCTCCACCCAGCCGGAGGACGTGGAAAACCGCGCCACCGCCGCCGAGGAGGCCGCGCACCTCCTGTTGCACCGCATCCTCTGCTACGAGCTGTTCCGCGCGCAGCTCGACCTCCTGGATGATTCCCTGAAGCGCAAGTTCAAGCTGCCGCGCATGTCGCTGGAGCCGCTCACCGCCAGTGCCGTGGGCGACGCTCCCATCCTGGACGCGCTGGCAGAGCACTTCCAGGCGCTGGCGCGCATCAACTATGCCCAGGTCTTCGCGCCGGATCCGGTGCTGGATGCCCTCCCACTCGACACGGAGGCGGAAGCCGTCGTACGCGGCTTCCTGGAGGATGTCGAGGCTTTTCCCTTCGATGTGAGCAACTTCGAGGAGGCGCGCCGCCTCTTCCCGACCGTCTTCGAGGCGCTGCTCCCTCCAGAAAAGCGGAGACGCTATGGCCAGGTCTTCACCCCTGGGCCCCTCGTCGAGCTGCTCTGCCGCGTCTGTATCAAGGACCCGGAGGCGCGCGTGCTGGACCCGGCGTGTGGCACGGGCGCTTTTCTCGATGGCGCGTACGACCGTCTGGACCAGCTTGCGCTCGCCACGGGGAAGGACGCCGGGCATCAGGCCCTCCTGGAGCGCATCTGTGGCGTGGAGATTGGCACCTTTCCGCTCCATCTCTGCGCCGTTCGGCTGGCCCTGAAGCACCCCGCCGCGCCAACGCGCGCGCGCCTGCATCACACCGACTTCTTCGCGACCGATCCCGGATCGCTGTTTGATGGCCACTTGGCCGACGTGGTCGTGGGCAATCCGCCCTACATCCGGCAGGAGGTGATTGCGGAGAAAGAGACGATCCGGTCGCGGATCCGGGCCGCCTTGGGCGAGGTCTCCCCGGGCGGTCGCGCTTACCCCTATAGCCCGTTGGAGGCGGATGCCTATTTCTACTTCGTAGAGTACGCCACGGCGTTTCTGCGCGATCGTGGCACAGCCGGATGGGTGCTCTCCGACAAGTTCCTCATGGTGGAGACGGGGCGCGCCCTGAAGCAGTTCCTACTCGACCATTACCACGTGCGCGCCGTGGTGCTCCTTGCCCGCCGCGCCTTTCCCGAGGCGATGGTGGACAACTGCCTCCTGATCCTGCGCAAGCAACCTGGAGGCGCGGCCCCGGACGAGCCGACCCTCTTTCTGAAGGTACGCCGGCCGCTGCCCACCGAGGAGGTCGTTTCTCTGCTGGCCAATCCGGTGCCCAGCTCGAATGCCTACCGCCGCCTGGTAGTGCGTCCCCGCGCATCCCTCGATCCCGCCGAAAAGTGGACGCGCTACCTCGCCGATGATGGCGCCCTCGCGGCCGTTCTCCGCGCGCCTGGAGTGTGCCCCCTCCCGATGGTCGCCACCTACGAGCGCGGCCCGGACAATGGCTGCGCCGCCTTCTTCTTCCCGAGCGCGGAGCTGATCGAGAGCTTTGACATCCCGGAGGAGTTCCTCGCCCCGGCCGTCGAGCGCGGGAACGACCTGCAAGAGCTGATCTTGCGCCGGTCGCGGTGCAAGTCGCTCCTGCGCGTGCCGGCGGAAACGGATCTGAGGGCGCCGGAAAACGCCGGCCTGCGCGCCTACATCGAGTATGCATCAACCCCGGAGTTCGATACCGGTTACCGGCACAAAGGCCGGTATGTGCCCGTTCCGGAGCGGCACGTGGTGGTGACCAACGCCGCGGGCGGCCCGTGGTGGTCCTTCCAGCGCGGCTCGGGAGAGTGGCACATTCTGGTGCCCCGAGGCTACCGGACGCACTATAAGGTGGTCGTCAACCGGGCGCGGGCGCACATCTCCACCAACTTCTGGGGGCTGCGCCTGCGGGGTGCCGGCCGGCGCGGCCGCGAGCTTGTGCTCGATATCGCCTTCGTGGCGGCGTTTCTCAACAGCATCCTCGGGCAGCTCCAGGTGGAGCGCGAGGCCCGGCGCTACGCCGGCTTCACCAAGCTGGAGCGCCAGGAGCTGGAGCGGCTGCGCATCCTCGATCCCCAGCAGGTGCCCCTCGAAGTCCGCCGCCAGATCTACCGCCTTTTCCTGGCGCTCGATGCCGCCTATGGCACGCCGGAATATGCCGGCGCACGCCAGGCGCTCGACCGCGCCCTCCTCCGCTATCTGGGCCACGAAGCGGCTTACGATGACCTGGTCGATCTCCTGGATGAGCTCATCTCCGAACGCGAAGCGAGCGGTTCAACCCCCGAGGCCAGCTGACCTCCGGCGGCTCTTCTTCTATAGACGAACACAGATGAGCCCAGATAGATAGATGGGAATAGGCGACACCGCTTGAGCCGCGCCTCTCCATCCGCGTCCATCCCCTGCTTCCGTGGTATCGATGCGCGGCTCTGCAGCAGGTGTTCGCCGGTCGCCAGCGAACGTGTGCCAACAGCGAAAGGAAGCGCAAGATGGCAGACACGGTACGCGTTGGCTTGATCGGGTGCGGGAACAACATGCGGGGGGCCCATCTGCCCCGGCTGGCACGATTCCCGGAGGTGCGCATCGTCGCGCTGTGCGATCCGGCGCCCGAGAACATCGCGAAGATGGTCGAGGCGCGGCCCGAGTTGCGCGGGGTGCCCGTCTACGAGGATTACCGGCGCCTGCTGGACAAAGGGGGCCTAGACGCGGTAGTCATCTCTACGCCACACACGCTGCACCACCGGCAGATTGTGGATTCGCTGCAGTGCGGCCTGCACGTAGAGGTGGAGAAGCCGATGGTCTGCTCCGTTGAGGAGGCGCGCGACGTGATCGCCGCCCGCGATGCGGCAGGCAAGGTGGTACTCGTCGCCTACCAGCGCCACTACGCGGGTGCCTGGCGCTACTGCCGCGCACAGATCCTCGCCGGCAAGCTGGGGCCGATTCACTATGTGCAGGCCTACCAGTGCCAGAACTGGTGGCGGCCCGGCACGCCTTCAGCCGAGGCGTGGCGGCGCAAGCCGGAGTTCTCCGGGGGCGGCCAGCTCAACGACTCCGGTTCCCACCTGGTCGATATCCTCCTCTGGGCCACCGGCCTGGAGCCGGAGGAGGTGTTTGCCTACCAGGAGAACCGGGGCGCCCCGGTGGACATCCTCTCCGCCGTCAGCATTCGCTTCCGCGGCAGCGCCATCGGCAACCTCTCGATTGTCGGGCAGTCGGTGCGCGGTTTCGATGAGGAAGTGAACCTGTGGGGTACGGAGGGCACGCTGCAGGTGCTGGGCACGGCCAACCAGCGGGTGTTCCACTACACCCCGGAGGCGCGTGAGGTGCCGCCGGAAGAGCGCCCGGATGCCGGCGATCCCGACCGCAACTTCATCAACGCCATCCTCGGGCGCGAAGAGGTGCAGGTGCCCGCGGAGTGTGGCCTGCGCGCCATCGCCCTCACCGAGGCGATCTGGCGCAGTGCAGCATCCGGGAGGGCCGAACGCTGCGGCGAGTGAATCGTGACGGGTAACACCCGGCCGGACCCGGGGAGATCGGGCGATCCCCCAGGCCCGGCTCATCCATCACGTTACGCGGGGATGCGCTTGGCCACATTCGCGAAGAAGGCGTCCAGGTCGGCGATCACGTCGGCGCTCAACTCTGGGAAGGTGAGCATCAGGATCCAGCGTCCTGCGTCCTCCATCGCCTGCCAGGTGCCTCGCGCCTGCGCCAGCAGGAACTTGTCGCTGTACTTCCCGATCACGGGGGCGACATGGCGCATGCCAACCAGGCGCAGGCTGACCAGCTCATTCGGACCATCGGTCTCGCTCTGCTCCGTGGAGTGGTAGTCGCTGGGGCCGGTGCGGATCTTCGCGGGCACGCGCAGGCGCTCGGCGCCCAGATTGTGCCGCGCGCGCGCAAAGACCTCGCGCGCGGAATCGGGCAGGTCGCCATTGAAGGTGAAGTCGAGATAGCCGAGGCGTTGCGCGCTACGCGCAAGGACGAGGATCGCCGCGTAAACATCCGCCGCATCGTTCATGTCGCCGCCCAGCCGGCCCACGGTCGTCTGCAGGTCGCCCCACGAGATGAGGTTCTTCTTGAGCAGCGACTCGTAGTAGAGGAAGAGGGAGCGGAAGCGCGCCGTTTCCTGAACCTCGGTGGGGAAGGGCACATCGCCGGGGGCCTCGCGCAGATCGCGCGCATACTTCTTATAGGCCTCCACCGCCGGCTGTCCGGCGAAGACGATCCCATGCTCATACCCAAAGACCGCCACGGTCAGCTTCATGCCCATGAAGAGCGCCGCTACCTCAGGCAGGCCCGCGGGCACGCCTTCGACCTCCTCCACCGGAATCCGCAGTGTGAGCACCGGCTTCTTCGCCGAGCGCAGTTTCGCCACGGCGTCTGCCTCCGGCTCTGGCAGGTTTGACGGGGCTATCTGGACGAACAGGATGTCGTCGCCGTACTGCTTGGGCGGGCGCACCTCCTCGCCATAGAAGATCAGGAAGCCTTTGCCTTCCTTACCCAGGCTCTCCTCAACCACCTGCTCGATCCACGGCGCTATCGAGGCCCACTCGGGCGGGAGTATGAGGAAGACCTTGTTCCGGCCGGCGCGTGCCGCCTCGGAGACGTAGGCGCCCAGGCGAACCCAGGGGTCGCTGGCGGTCAGTGCGCGTCGCTCTTCGTCGCTTAGATCATGCGAGAGGCCATACAGCGCCTGCGCGCGAGAGAGGAGCCGGCGCAGGTGCTCGCCATCGGGCTTCCCGCCTTGCTTCATGGCGCGGCTCATCAGCATGAGGGCGGCCGGACGGATGAAGACGCGCGTGGCCGGAGCGCTCATGCGCCCGCCGGTGTGGTTCTCGCCATCGAGCTGGATCGGAACCATGCGCGAGCCACGGGCGCGCGCGAACCGGTCAAGGTAGGAGTCCGGCAGCGTCATCACCTGGATGTGCGAGCCGGGGTCGGGAATCTGATATTCGTTCAGCAGGCCATCGAACCACTCGAGGTGGGTGATCGGCTCCTCGGAGGTCATTCCCATGGCCACGCCGATCATCATCGTCTTGGAGAGGATGCGCTGCACGTCCTCGTTGGTCACGCGCTCTGGGGCGAGTGTCACGCGCTCGCGCGCGGCGATGTCGAAGACGACGCGGTTGAGCGAGGCCGGGTCGGTACTATCGAGCGGGAAGATCGCCATCTGGGGCTCATCCAGGTAGCCCATGCCCTTCAGAGCGTAAATCGTCTGCACCGAGCCACCCATCCCAGACCAGATGATGTGCCGGACTCCCTGCGCGACGATGCCCGCGGCTTCATCCTCGGCGGCCGCCAGCCACTCCGGGTGTTGCAGTGCCTTCTCAACGCCGTCTACCCAGTCGAGCTTGATATCCGTGCCCTCGGTGCCCAGCTCGGCCATGCGGCCTTCGCGACGCAGCAACTGCCCGAGCACATCGGCGTCCGCCAGCCGCGTCACCGTTTGATTGACGGCGCGACTATCGGCGCCCTCCAGGGTAATCCGCTCCATCTCAGCCATGATCCACTCTCCTATGAGCCGCAAGTGACTGCACCCACCGATGCGCACGCATGGATGAGAAGCGCACGAGCGATGCTCTTACTCGCAGCGGCATCCACCTCTGCCTCTCGGTGGTTGATGAGCCGGTTGTCGTGTTCCTACTCCATCGGCACGAGCAGGTTGCCGGCGCTGTCGTAGAAGCCCTCGCCATCCGCCTGGATAACCGCGCCGGTGGCATCCGCGAGGTGCTCGACCAAGGCGTCGACGACGGTACGCTCCTCGCTCCAGGGGAAGGAGTCCGGGATCTCCACGACCATCATCTGCCGGGCATGACGCAGCGCGTCCATCACCTGTGTCAGCCCGGGCGTCTCGTCACGGTCGAGCAATTCGTCGAGGAACCCGTCTACTTCCTCATCGACGGGGTTCTCCTCCCCTTCGCGGAGGTAGCGCCGCACCTTCACCGGGTCTTCATCCGGCAGCTGGAGTTCGAGCTGCTCCCATGTGCCGGTGGGGGGCACGCGCGCTATGGTGACTTCAAAGCCCTCATCGCGGAGCGCGCGCTCGATCACCGCGACGGAGGGGGCCTCTTCCTTGGGCGCCAACAGGCGAATCGTATAGCTCATCTCAGCGGTATTATAGAGGGGGCAGGGGGGCCTGTCAAGGCAGGGGGCGAAGGGCAGCCCCGGGGATGACGTGGTCTGCGTGCTTCGCGCCTGGCGGGAGGTTGGCGCGCCCATCCTGCCGAACAGGAGCACCATCCCCTGGTCACCCGGGGAGAGAGGTGGAGAGACCATGCCCAAGACGGTGATCATCGGAGCCGGAAGCGGCTTCGGCACCCGCCTGAGTATCGACATCCTGGCCTACCCGGAGCTGCGCGAGGGCACCCTCGCCCTCGTCGATATTGACCCTGAACAGCTGGAGCCCTCGATGGCCTTCGTGGAGAAGGTGGTGGCGCTGCACGGCGCGCCCGTCCGCGTGATCGGCGCCACGGACCGCCGCGAGGTGCTGGAGGGCGCCGACTTCGTTGTCACGGCAATCGCCGTGGGCGGGCCGGCCTACAACGGCGTGCCCTATTACCACGAGATCAACATCCCCAGGCGGTATGGGATTAGCCAGGACGTGGGCGATACCCTCGGTCCGGGAGGAATCTTCCGCGCGCTGCGCACCGCGCCCGAGATGGTGGCGATTGCCCGCGACATGGAGGAGCTTTGCCCGGACGCGCTCCTGCTCAACTACACCAATCCGATGGCGATGATCTGCTGGATTCTGAACGAGGCCACCCGGGTGCGCACCGTGGGCCTCTGCCACAGTGTCCAGGGCACCACCGCGCAACTCGCCAGCTACATGGGGAAGCCACTGGCTGAGATTGGCGCCCGCGTGGCCGGAATCAACCACATGGCGTGGTTTCTGGAGCTCACCTGGAAGGGGCAGGATGCCTACCCGATCCTGCGTGAGGCGATGGAAGACCCCGAGATCATCGCCAAAGACGTGGTGCGCTTCGAGATCTTCCGGCACTTCGACTACTTCGTGACCGAGTCTTCGCGGCATATGTCGGAGTACGTGCCCTACTTCCGCAAGAACGCGGAGACGCTGGCGCAGTTTCGCATCAGCCAGAGGGAGCCAGAGAAGGAGCCGACGCGCCGGGGCCGCTTCTGGGAGGATTCGCCGCTGAGCAGGCAGCTCGCCGGCAAGGAGCCGATCAATCTGAAGGGCTCGCACGAATACGCTTCGCACATCATCCACTCGATGTGGACGAATACGGCCGGACGCATCAACGGCAATGTGCGCAACGCCGGGTGCATCTCGAATCTGCCTCCCGAGTGCTGTGTGGAAGTGCCGTGTTTGGTAGACCGCATGGGCATCCAGCCCTGCCGCGTGGGGGCGCTTCCGACGCAGCTGGCCGCTTTGAATGCCGCGAACGTGGCGGTGCAGAGCCTGGCGGTGCAGGCATTCCTGGAAGAAGACCGGCGCAAGGCCTACCATGCCCTGCTCCTCGATCCGGTGACGGCCGCCATCTGCACGCCTGCCCAGGCAAAGAGCCTGTTCGATGAGATGTGTGCCGCCTTGCGCGATTGGATCCCCTGGCTGGGGTGACGTGGGGAGTGCCGGCGACCGGCCAGCGTTCGCGGCGCTCTGGCGGTTTCGCCACGAGCGCCGCGTCGTGCAGGCCGACTCTATCGCGTCAGGCGTCGTCGCCTGCCGCCACGCGAGCCTGGTAGAGCGCATGGAGCCGGCGCGTCATCGGGCCGACCGCCCCGGACGCGACCGGCTGGCCATCGATACGGACGACCCCCAGGACCTCGGAGCTGGTGCCGGTGAGGAAGACCTCATCGGCGCCAAGGAGCGCCTCGCGGCTGACCGGCAGCTCCTCGGCGGGGATTCCAGCCCGCCGGGCGCACTCCAGGACGAGGTCGCGCGTGATGCCGGGCAGGAGCGCCGGGCCTTTCGGCGGGGTGCGCACCACGCCCCCGGAGACGACAAAGAGGTTGCTGTGTGATGCCTCGTGTACCCAGCCCTCGTCCGTGACGAAGACCGCTTCGTGGGCTCCGCGCTCGTGCGCCTGGTGCAGCGCGAGAATGTTGGGCAGCAGATTCGTCGTCTTGATGTCTCTGCGCGCCCAGCGCGTCTCATCGACCAGAATCACCTCCACGCCGTTGCGCACCTGCTCCTCGCGGGCACCTTTGCACCGCCGGACGGTGATCAAGATGGTTGGCTTCATCGGGCCGTCCGGCACATGCGAGCGCGGGCCGGCCCCGCGGGTGATCTGCACGTAGATCACCGCGCTGTCAAACCCAGAGAGCTGGCATGCTTCCAGCATATTCGCGCGCAGGGCATCGATATCGACGCCCTCGATCTGGATGCCCTCCAGACTGCGGCGCAGCCGCTCCAGGTGACGCTCCAGGGCCCACACGCGGCGCCCATAGGTGCGAGCGACCTCATAGACGCTATCGCCAAAGAGAAAACCACGATCATTGACGGATATGCACGCCTCGGCCAGAGGCATGAACTGGCCGTTCACACAGGCCACTTCTCTCATTTTTCGTGTCCCCAAGTTCAATGCGGCCTGCCAGGGAATCGTGCCGCCATAGGTGCCGGGCGGACCGGTTCCTACTGGGGTCTCTGGCAGATCACGAGAGTTGCGGGCGAGAGAGTCCTCCACAGGCGATTGGCTGCCGGGGGATGATCGCCCAGCCCTATCTGTGAAGAGCTCCACCAGCCGGTGTGAGAGTTCGCCGGATCAGCACGCGCTCCTTCTGGCCTTGCAGGCAGAGCGGGCGTGGAGAGGCCTTCGCGCGCGCGCGCCTGAGCCACGCGCGATGGCGTCGCTTTGTTTGGGCTGCGAGGAGAATGGGTATGCCCCAGCAAGCGCATTATCTGGGAGGGGGGCGTCAGGATGCAGATGGAGACGTGGATGAGCGGTCCCGATCCCGGGGCGCCAGGCACCCCGGAATCGGTGGATGTCCTGCTCGCGGATGACGAGCCGCTCTTTATGGGAACGCTGTGCGACCTCCTGGTTGACCAGGGGTACGCAGTCACGACGGCGAGCGACGGCATGAGCGCCGTCCACCTCACCCGATGCTACCGGCCGGCCATCGTCTTCCTGGACCTTGCCATGCCGGGGATCGGCGGGGAGGATGCCTGCCGCCTGATCTTGTCGGAGCCGGATCCCCCTCGGGTGGTCATCCTCACGGCACACGCCACCGAGGACCAGGTGCGCCGTCTCCTGAACAACGGCGCGACAGCGGTCCTCCTGAAGCCGATCCCGAGTGGGCAGATTCTAAGGCTGCTGGGCGAGGCGTGCCGGGCACGTGCTATCGCCACCTCCACCGCGTGATCTCCGGAAGATAGCGGCGGTTACGCCGCCACGGGCCGGCCACGCACCGGGTATTGCGGGTCGGTGAAGCCATACCCGGTGTGCTCACCCCGAGGCACCAGGGCATCGATGGTCGCCTCATCCTCCGGGGTGATCGTCACGCTCAGACAGCCAATGTTGTCCTCGAACTGCTCCATCGTGCGCGGGCCGAGGATGGGACAGGTGACAATCGGATTGCCCATGACCCACGCGAGCGCGAGTTGGGTGAGCGTGCAACCCTTGGCACTAGCGAGCTCCTTTAGCCGGGCGGCCACCTCGAAGCTCTCCTGACGCAGCTCCGTCTCGCGCAGGCGCTTGTCGCCGCGCGCCGCGCGCGAATCGGACGGGAGGTCGCCGCCGGGAAGATACTTTCCGGAGAGGACGCCGCGTGCCAGCGGGCTGTAGGTGACCACGCCCAGGCCCTCCTCCGCGCAAAGCGGCAGCACCTCCACCTCGGCGTCGCGGTTCACGATGTTGTAGAGGGGCTGAACGCACGCGAAGGGCGCCCATCCGCGCCGGTCACTGATCCAGAGGCCCTTGCAGATCTGCCACGCGTAGAAGTTGGAGCACCCGATATAGCGCACCTTCCCCTGACGTACTAGGTCGTCCATCGCCGAGAGCGATTCCTCGAGGGGCGTTTCGTAGTCTGGCAGATGCAGGTAGTAGAGGTCGATGTGGTCCGTTCCCAGGCGGCGCAAGCTCGCTTCCACCGCGTTGAAGATGTGGTAGCGCGAGAGGCCGCTATCGTTGGGGCCATCGCCGACCGGATAGCGGACCTTTGTTGCCAGGACCACTTGATCGCGCCGATCCCGAATCGCTTTTCCGGTGATGCGCTCGGATGCGCCTCCGGTGTACATATCCGCCGTATCGATGAAGTTGATCCCCAGGTCGAGCGCGCGGTGGATGATGCGGATCGATTCCTCTTCGGAAGTGGGTCCACCAAACATCATCGTGCCCAGGCAAAGGCGCGAGACCTTCACGCCATGCCGCCCCAGGGTGCGGTATTCCATCTCCTGCATTGTGCTGCCCCTCCTGACAAGCCAAATGCGGCGGGTGAATGACCTCGCCGCGCTGCCTGCCGGCGCCTGGCGAGCCGGCAGCCCGATTCAAGGAGACCCCTTCGCCCGGTCTGGCTCCACGCGGCACCTCCACGCCCGCCAGCACCAGCGGCGTCTCCTTCAGGTATTGATTTCACCCCTTCGCCCTCTCGCCCCTTCATCCACGGCACCGGGGGGCGGCAAGTTGATTGGCATGCGGCGTGCAGCCTCCACGATGCGCGGATCGGGTTGCATCCGGCGGAGCCCAGGAAGGGAGGCTGGAGTTGAGGTGGGTCACGATAGCCGGGCTGGCCCTGGTGCTGGCCGTTCCGCTCGGCCGGGCCACGGCCGCCACAATCGACACCTTTCTGAAGCGGCCCGTGCATTCGCTAAGTGAGTTCCTGGCTCAGGTGCGCCGCGACGAGGTGGTGCAGAAGCGGTACGGCAAACACCTCGGGATCGCTTGGCAGGAGGTGCCCAGATATCTGGAGCGAAGGCTCAAGCCCGCGACCATCATGAAGACGGGCTTCTTCACGGTCTATAACGTGACGACGGAGGGCGCCATCTTTCCGACAAAACAGCGCCTGACCGCGGGAACGCGCGTCTACCGGTTGCAGGGCTCGCCTCACTTCTTCACGCAGCGTGGAGAGCCGGCGCGGCCCTTCTTCAGGCCGACGGTAGAGCGGGTGGAACCAGAGCCGAAGCAGCCGCAGCCACAGGCGCCGCCCTCCGAGCCGGTAGTGCAGGTAGAGGTCGTGATCGTGCCTTCCGAGTGAATGTCAGGCCCGACCCGATGGGGGGCTGAGGGGAGCTGGGAGTGGCTGAGACCGAAGAGCACCGCAGACAGAGAGAGGAAGAGGATAAGCAGCGGCCGACGGTGTGGGTGCATCTGGCATTGGGAGTGCTGGGGGCGCTCTTGCTCCTCTGGTACCGCGATGTGCTGCTGTTCTGGCGCGTCGAATGGAGCGGCAATGCTGGCTACTACTCGCACGGCCCGCTGGTGCCGGTGCTCGCCGCCATACTGGTCTGGATGCGCCGCGAGCAACTCAGCCGGGCTCCCAGCGCCCCGTCCTATCTGGGACTGGTGGCCATTGCCGCCGGAGGAGTGGTGAAGCTGGGCTCGACCTGGGTTTCCACGACCGGGGTGGAGGCTTTCGCGAGCTTCTCCTTCCCCATCATGCTCTGGGGCTTGATCCTGGGCCTGTACGGGGGCGCCATCGCACGGATTCTCGCGGGCCCAGTGGCGTTCCTCTGGCTGATGTGTCCCTTGCCCGGGGCGTTGATCACCGAGCTGAGCTTCCCCCTTCAGCTTGCCTCCACGCGCCTGGGCGTGGGCACGGCAAGCCTGCTGGGCGTGAACGTTCACCAGGAGGGGACCGCGATTCACCTGGAGACGCTCTCCCTCTTCGTGGGGGATGCGTGCAGCGGCTTCCGGTCCACCCTGGGCTTGATGATGCTCTCGGCGTTCGCCGCGGCGTCTTCGCGCCTGGGCGTGGGGCAGAAGCTGCTCCTTCTCCTGTCGGCGCTCCCCATCGGCCTGGCGGCCAACGGCTTCCGGATTGCGGCGATCACCTGGGCCGCCGAGCGCTGGGGGCGAGAAGCAGCGATACGAGCGCACGACACCTCCGGTCTCGTCGTGCTTGCGCTTGCCTGCGTGGCCGTCGCGGCCACCGCGAGGATACTGGGATGGCTGGACGACACCGATACCTGGTAGCCCTGGCACTGGCCGCCGCCCTCGCCGGGCTGTGGCAGGCAGACCGCCAGGTGCTCAAGACCAAGCAGGCCGCCGTGCCTCGGGATAGGCTATGGGTACCGGAGCAGGTGGATGCCTGGCACGGGAAGGAGATCCCCGTGCGCCCCGAGGACGCGGCCTTGTTGCCGCGCACCGAGATCCTGATGCGCCGCTACCAGATCCCCGGAGAGCCGCAGGCGCTGGCGGTGGACCTGGCGGCGGTCAGCGCGCGCGATCTGAGTGCGTTCCACAACCCCGACTCCTGCTACCGGGCTGCGGGGTGGACCATCCTGGATAAGCAGCCGCACAAGATCGATACGGGAGATCCAAACGCGCCCATTCTGATGGAGCGGCTGCTTGTCGAGAAAGATGGGGTGCGGGTGCACGTTGGTTACTGGTATATGACCGCCGATGGGCTCGCAGGCGGCTCCGAGCGGACGCATACGAGCCGGCTCGGCGTACTTCTGGATGCCCTGCGGTGGGGGGGCACGCGGCCTGCGACGTTCTTCCGCGTCACGACCTATGCCACCGGTGGGGAAATCGAGGCGGAGCTCCGCAGCGCGCACTTCATCCGGGCGTTGCTGCAGTCCTTCCGCGGCAATGAGAGGGGTAAGAACACCGAGGAGAGGAGACACACAGGATGAGGCACTACCTGCTCGCCGCGCTTCTGGCCGCCGTGGTCGCGGCCGGGTGCGGCGGCGATGCAACATCCATGACGCATACACCCCCCGATGCTTCCACGCAGCCCGTGGATATCGGGATCGGCCGGCAGTTCAACGTGCCATCGGCACCGCCAGGGGCGGGGATCGAGACCTACAGCAACGCGGTCTTCAACTTCAGCCTCCAGTTCCCTGCAGATGAGTTCGCGCTCTTCGATCCGCCGCAGTACGTGACCACGCTCGGCAACCGCGTCTTCGAGCTGGTGTCACGGACGCTGCCCGACGGGGAGGTGTTCCGCCCGAACGTGGGCATGATCGTGGACTCGCGCTTCCAGGGACAGACGATCAATATCGAGGGTTACGCGGACGCGGCGCCGCCCATTCTCGGCGATTTCTTCGTCGACTTCAACCTGGTGGCCCGCCGCTCGCTGACAATCAGCGGGCACCCGTCGGTGATCCTGGAGCACCAGAGCAGCTGGGCGGCGCCGGACGGCACGGTGGTGCCGTTCCATCGCTACACGCTCTACACGGAGAACAGGGGCAATATCCTGATCTTCACCTTCACTACGCCGACTGCCGTCTTCGAGACGTACCGGCCGGTGTTCGATCAGATCATCAGCACCATCGCCCTCCTCTGAGGGCATGAGCAGCCTCTTCGTGGCGGCCGGCTTCCGTAGTCCGAGGCCGGCCGCCACGATCCCATTCGAGGAGCGTGTCACAACTTGAAGAGGGAGTCATCCAGCCCGGGGTTGAGCTTGATCTCCTGCTGCTGCGTGATCCCGGCGAGCTTCCCATCGGCGTTGCGCACTTCGATCACCGTGGGAATCCAGAGGTTGCCCACCTGCTTCGGGGCGCTGTAGATGAGCTCCATCTTGTATTTGCCGTGCATCAGCGTGTAGAGCCGGCGCTTCTTCACGCACTTGCGCTCGGCATCGATCCAAACGTACTCATAGCGCTCGTGGTTGTGCGCGTAGTAAAGCTTGTACTGGCACACGCGCCGGCCTTCCTCCGTGGTACACCCCACGTGCTCCACGTCGTAGCCGATCAGCGTGCCGGGCGTCACCAGACCGACCTCGAGCGGTCCCAGACGCTTGCCCGGGTCTGTGCCAATGTCATCATACTGCTTGGTCAGGGGCGCGCGGATCACCTTCCTGGGGCCGTTCATCACATACTCGAACTTGACGAAGCCGACGCGGGCATCCATGCGGAACTTGTCCGGCTCCTTCAGCATCACCTTCGAGCGTCCGATGCGGTAGGCGTTGGCGTAGTCGCGGCTGATCTTGTTCAGTTCCTCGATGTGAACCTCTTTGCGTACGGTCGTGAGCGAGAGGTCTCGATATCCGGGGGCGAACATGCTCTGGATGGGGTGGGTGCCGGCGGTTGTCCCTGCCGCCGTGGCTGCCAAGGCCATCACCAGGATGCCAGCGCCGATCCACAGCCGGCCACGGCCTCTCCGTGATCTCCCGCTGAGCTTCAAGTTCATAGACTCACTCCTTCACGCCTGGGGCTCCCGCCCCGGGCCGGCGGGTGTCACGGGAGCAAACTCAACAGTGTGCCGGTTGGGGCTTCCAGGTGTCCCTATTAGTTTGGACAACAAAGGCGAGCGCTGGTTCCCGATCGTTCTTGGCGCCATGTGAGAGGCACAGGGCGTGCTCGCGGCGAAGAGGGGAGTGGATTTGCCGGATCATCGCCCCGGAGCACGCGGCGGGTATGCGCGGATCAAACGCCGCCATCTGGCCGTTCAGGGCCTTTCGATTATTGAGAAGCAGGAGCGGGTAGAATGGGGGCATGGATAAGGACGCGGTAGTTACTAGCTTGGTTGAGGCCCTCGCGTCTGTGCCAGATCCCCGCTCACGACACGGACGAAGG
>DUUU01000080.1 GCA_012841485.1 Armatimonadota bacterium | reverse complement strand
CCCGGAGAGCGCGCGCTTGAGCAGCACCTGTTGGTAGGCGTTCTGGGCGGCGCCGACCAGGAACCACCCGATGAAGATGAACCAGACGCCTCCGATCAGGTTGCCGGACAGGATGAAAAGGACGCCGCCGACCATCAGGAGGTAGCCAAAGCCCTGGCCGGAATAGGATGCGTAGCGACTGGCGCGCTCCAGGTTGCCCGTAAATCGCCACAGGAGGGCGCGCAACACCCTCCCACCATCCAGCGGGAAGCCAGGCACCATGTTGAAGATCGCCAGGATCACGTTGATCAGGGCCAGGTAACCAGCTGCGGCCACGATATGCCCCGGTAGACCGATGCTCCGCGCGCCATAGCCCAGGCCCCAGAAGAGGACGCCAAGGAGGACGCTCGTGGCCGGCCCGGCCGCAGACATCTTCAACTCCAGCTCCGGACTGCGTGGCTCCCGGGTGATTCGGCTGACGCCTCCGAAGAGAAAGAGCGTGATCCCGCCGACATCCAATCCGTTGCGGATCGCCACATAGGAGTGCGCCAGCTCATGCACGAGCACGCTCGCGAAGAAAAGCAGCGACGAGATCACCCCGGTCACCCAGTTAACCGAGGCGGGCGCGTCTGGGAAGAGCTGGGGGAAGTACCCGGCAGAGAGCGTCCACGCCACCAGGGCGAAGATGATGAACCACGAGACATCGATCTCAATCGGGAAGCCCCAGACTCTACCGATGCGAAAGCTCATCCCATGCCCGCCTTTCCAGGGAAGCGCGCCACGCGCTCATTCCCGGTCTGACGCGTTCCCTGTCGGTCCGGCGCGCAAACCTTGAGGACGGCGACGGCTGGGCAGGGAGGGGGAGATGCGGATCAGGATTCCGCGCGGATGATGCGCGTGGCGTCGGTGGCGACCACCTCCGGGGGACGCGAGGCGTCGAGCAGGTGCATTCCCGGTTCCCCGCGCATCCAGGAGAGCTGGCGTCGGGCATAGTGGCGGGTGTTCCGCTTGGTGATGCGCACCGCCTCCGCGAAGTCGTACTCCCCGCGGAGGTAACCGATCAGCTCCTTGTATCCGTGAGCCTGGATCGCGGTCAGGCGCTCGTCGAGGCCGGCCTCATGAAGCGCGCGCACCTCCTCCAGGAGGCCGGCTTCCACCATCTGATCCACGCGCTCGTCGATGCGCCGGTAGAGCTCCTCGCGGTCGCGCACCAAACCGATCAGGATGGCCCGGAAAGGCGGCTGTGCCTCCTGGCTCTGCGCCTGGAGCTGGCTGATGCGCTGCCCGGTGGCGTGGTGTACCTCCAGGGCGCGCACGATCCGTTTCAGGTCGTGCGGCGAGAGCTTCGCCGCCTTGTCGGGGTCGATCTCGGCGAGCATCGCGTGCAGGTAGGGCCGCCCATGCTCCGCGGCGAGCGCCTCCATCCGCGCGCGAAACTCAGGGTCGCGTGGCGGGCCCTCGAAAAAACCCGCAGTGAGTGCCTTAATGTAGAGGCGCGTGCCGCCGACCACCAGCGGGATCTTCCCCTCCGCGATCAGCCGGTGCAGGATCGGTATCGCCAGCTCTTTGAAATCGGCAACGGTGAAGACGTCTCTCACCGAGGCGACCTCCACCAGGTGATGTGGGACTCTCGCGCGCTCTTCCGGGGTTGGCTTCGCGGTGCCCGCGTGCATCTCGCGGTACACCTGCATCGAGTCTGCGTTCACGATCTCCGTGCCCAACGCCTCGGCGACGAGCACGCCGATCTCCGTCTTCCCGACGGCCGTCGGGCCAGTGATCACCGCGATAGGGGGCGGAGAGGATCGTGCTGGATGCGGAGTGGGGGCAGGGGGGTTCTCGTTCCGAGGCGATGGCCGATCCGGATGCGCGGGGACCGTCCCGGAACCACGCTCCGCCTGGTCTGCTCCCTGGGCATTCATGGGCGTCTCCCTCGCGGCGGTTCCCGTGATGCTTCAGCCGGCGAGCACCTGCTCGACCAAGCCCCGCACTTGCGCGACCGCGGGAACGTCTGGCAGGCGATCCAGGGCGGCGCGTGCCTGATGGCCCTGCTCCTGCATGATCCGGGCGCAGTACTCGGGAGCGCCGCATCGATCCAGCACCTGCACGACACGTTCCACATCGTGGGGGCCCAGATCCGGCTGGGAGAAAACGTCGATGATTGTCTGCCGCTCCTGGGCCGATCCGTGCGTCAGGGCGTAGACAACCGGCAGGCTCTTCTTCCGCTTCAGGATGTCACCGGCCTGCACCTTCCCGGTGGCCGCTGATTTCTCCCAGACGCCGAGCGTGTCGTCGCGCGCCTGGAATGCCAGGCCGAAGGAGCGCCCAACCTGGCTCCAGGCCTCCACGAACTTCGGGTCATCCGTCGTGGCGAGGAGCGCGCCCACGCGGCAAGAGAGCTCGAAGAGCGCCCCCGTCTTGCCCCCGGTCATGGTGAAGTAGTCATCGAGCGTCACATCGAAGCGGCCCTCATAGGAGATATCCAGGTACTGGCCTTCGGTCAGCTCCAGGATGCAGTCGGTGAGGAGACGAACGGCCTCCAGCACCACCGTGTCCGCGATGCCGCAGGCAGTGAGGCGGAGCGCGGCGGCGTTGACCAGCGCCTGCATGTGCGAGCCGGCGTTGATGGCGTGGGGCACGCCCCACAGCTTCCAAACGGTGGGGCGGTGGCGGCGCTCCGGGTCGTTGTCCTCCACATCGTCATGGATGAGGGTGAAGTTTTGGATGAGCTCTACGGCGGCGGCGGCGGGAAGAGCCCGCTGCCAATCGTCGCGCAGGCTGCGGTAGGCGAGCAAGCAGAGGATCGGGCGCAGGCGCTTTCCGCCGTAACGGCGCTGCTCCGCGGGGCCAAGCGGTTGAAACTCCTGATCGACCCATCCCAGGTGGTAACGCAGGTGCGGGGCGATCCGCTGGCTTCCCGGACTGTTGGCCAGGACGGCCGCCATCTCGCCATCAACGGCAGGAACGTATTTGCTTACCAGATCCGCAAGCGCCATGCCTCTCTCCTTTGCTGGCCTCGGGGATAGGCCAAGAAGCCCCGCGAGAGCCGCGGGCAAACACGGTGAGAGCCGCCGGTGAACGCCAGCGCTTCCGGGTTCAGCGGCGGCTCTCGCTCATTCCTAGGCGCCGTTGCGCGCGCGGCGCTCGCGCATCATCGCGTAGTCCACGGCATCGACGAGCGCCTGCCACGAGGCCTCAATGATGTTGGTCGAGACGCCCACGGTGTTCCAGGTCTCCCGGTCATCGGTCGTCTCTACCAGGACGCGCACCTTCGCTGCGGTGCCTTCACGCACGTTGACCACGCGCACCTTGAAATCGGTGAGGCGCATATTCGCCAGATGCGGGAAGAACTGCTGCAGCGCCTTGCGCATCGCGTTATCGAGCGCGTGTACCGGGCCATCACCTTCGGCCACCGTGTGCGCAACCTCGCCATTGACGCGCAGTTTCAGCGTGGCCTCCGTGATCGGCTCCTCGTCGCCGGCGCGCTTTTCGACGATGACCCGGAAGCTGATAAGATCGAAGGTCTTCTCATACTCCCCCTTCGCCTTGCGGATGAGGAGTTCCAGCGATCCCTCCGCTCCCTCATAGGAGTAGCCCTCGTTCTCCAGGCGCACCACCTGATCGAGGACGGCGCGCGTGATGGGCGAGTCCTTTGTGAGATCCACGCCGAACTGCTCTGCTTTATGCCGGACGCTGCTTCCGCCGGCCAGCTCCGAGACGAGGATCTTGCGCTTGTTGCCCACCGATTCCGGCGTCAGGTGCTCGTAGGTGCTCCCGAGCTTCAGGACGGCATCGGCGTGAACCCCGCCTTTGTGTGCGAAGGCGCTGCGCCCGACGAAGGGTTGCCGGTCGTTCGGCGTCATATTCGCCACCTCGTCGATGAAGTGCGAAACCTCCGTCAGCTCGCGCAGGCGCTCGCGTCCGATGGTCTCCAGCCCGAGCTTCAGCTCCAGGCTCGGGATCACGGAGCAGAGGTTGGCGTTGCCACAGCGCTCGCCAATGCCGTTCATGGTGCCCTGCACATGGACCGCGCCAAACTGCACGGCGACGATGGAGTTGGCGACGGCGGTCTCGGAGTCGTTGTGCGCGTGGATGCCGATGGGGACGCGCACGTGGTCACGCACCGCCTGAATCGCCTCGGCTACCTGGTTTGGAAGCGAACCGCCGTTGGTGTCGCACAGGACCAGGCAATCGGCGCCCGCCTCCGCGGCGGCGCTCAGGGTTGCGAGCGCATACTGCGGATCGGAGCGGTAGCCATCGAAGAAGTGCTCGGCGTCGTAGATCACCTCCTCGGCGTGCGCCTTGAGGAAGCGCACCGAATCGGCAATCATCTCCAGGTTCTGCTCGCGCGTGACGCGGAGTGCCTCGATCACGTGCAGATCCCACGACTTGCCGAAGATGGTGATCACGGGCGCGCGGCTGGCCACCAGCATGCGCAGGTTCGGGTCCTCCTCGGCGGCGAACCGGGCACGCCGAGTGCTTCCGAAGGCGGCAACCCGCGCATGCTTCAGCGGTGTCTCGCGGATGCGCTCGAAGAAGGTGATATCCTTTGGGTTGGAGTAGGGCCACCCGCCCTCGATATAATCGACGCCAAACCGGTCGAGCCGGGCGGCGATCTTCAGCTTGTCCTCCAGGGAGAAGGAGATTCCCTCTGCCTGTGCACCATCACGCAGCGTTGTGTCGTATGTTTTGATCTTCATCTTGAACCTCGGTCAGAGCCACTGAGAACCGAAAACTGGCAGAATCGGGCCTGGTGATGCCGGCACTCAGGGCATAAAGAACGCGCCAGGCGCGAGTCTGCCGATTGGGGGGTGTTGTTGGGGATCAAGCCGCGGAGCGGCTCCAACCGATGGACTGCCGGTGGCGTATGTCACGGACGCGCGTGAGCAGCCACCGGCAGGTAGTTTCCTTCTCCGTATGAGCGCCGGCGGTGAACCGGCGCGATGAAAACTTTCTCTTCACGATTGCCATTATACCACACGCTTGCTAGAGGTTCAAGGCGGTATTCGCCGACCCTGCCGGGACTCCAAGACAAGCGGTACGCGAGGGGGCCGGTGCGCACCCGTGCGCGCGGTGATTGGTCTCCGCGCGATACGTGTGGGGCCGGTGCTTACCCGGGCGCGCGGAGCTGAAGCTCCGCGCTGCTTCTCAGCAAAGCCCCTTTGGGGCTCCCCCTCCCAGCCCACGCCGTTCTGAGACATCCGGAAGTATCACCCAACCCAGCCCGACAGGGCTTCGCTCGCAAGCAGTGCGGGGATTTGTCTCCGCGCGATGCAACCCGCGCGGATGCCTATGCCCGCGCGGATGTTGCGCGGTAGTGGACCAGTTTATTGAGCGCCTGCATGTAGGCCTTGGCGCTCGCCTCCACTACATCGAGGCTGGCGCCGCGCCCGGTGTAGGTGCGCCCGTCGGCGCCCACCTTCACGGTCACCTCGGCGAGCGCGTCCGTGCCCCCCGTCACCGATTTGACGGAATACTCCACCAACTCGTGCGGGATGCCGAGGAGCTTGTCGATGGTTTTGTACACCGCGTCGATGGTGCCTACGCCGAGGCCGGCGTCCACCAGCTCCGATTGCCCGCGGCGCACCCTGATGGTCGCTGTGGGATAGCCCTCCAGGCCGGCCATCACGGTCATGTACTCCAGCGAGTACTCCTGCGGTACCGAGTGGACCTCGTCGGCGACAATGGACTCGAGATCGGCGTCGAAGATCTCCTTCTTCTTATCCGCCAGCTCCTTGAAACGGGCGAAAGCGCGGTCAAGATCCTCCTTGCTGAGCGTGTAGCCAAGCTCATGGAGGCGCTTCTCGAAGGCATGCCGGCCGGAGTGCTTGCCCAGGACCAGGCGGCTTTCAGCGATGCCAACATCCTGCGCGCTCATGATCTCGTAGGTGGTGCGCTCCTGCAGCACGCCGTGCTGGTGGATGCCCGCTTCGTGTGCAAAAGCGTTGGCACCGACGACCGCCTTGTTCGGCTGCACCGCGATCCCCGTCACGTCGGTGACCAGGCGACTGGCGCGGTAGATCTCGCGCGTGTTGATCTGGGTGGAAACCTGGAACTGGTCGGCGCGCGTGTTGATCGCCATCACCACCTCTTCGAGGGCGGCGTTGCCGGCGCGCTCGCCAATTCCGTTGATGGTGCACTCTACCTGTCCGGCACCCGCCATGATCGCCGCCAGCGAGTTGGCAACGGCGAGCCCGAGGTCGTTGTGGCAATGGACGCTGAGCACGCACCGGTCAATATTCGGCACGCGCTCGCGCAGCGTGGCGATCAAACGGGCAAACTCAAGGGGCACCGCGTAGCCGACGGTGTCCGGGATATTGACCGTGGTGGCGCCGGCATCGATCACCGCCTCGACCACTTGGCAGAGGTAGTCCGAATCGGTGCGCGAGGCATCCTCGGCGGAGAACTCCACGTCATCGGTGAAGTTGCGGGCGCGCTTCACGCCGGCTACGGCCATCTCCAGGACTTCGTCGCGCGACTTCTTCAGCTTGTGCTTGAGATGGATATCAGACGTGGCAATGAAGGTATGGATGCGTCGCTTCGCGGCCGGGCGGAGGGCTTCCCCCGCGCGGTCAATATCCGCGGGCACGACGCGGCAGAGCCCGGCAATGGTCGGTCCGGTGATCTTCTCCGCAACGAGGCGTACCGCGTCGAAGTCTCCTTGAGAGCTGATGGGGAACCCCGCCTCAATGACATCAACGCCCAGGCGTGCCAACTGGCGTGCCACATCCAGCTTCTCGCTCAGGTTCATGCTGGCGCCAGGCGATTGCTCGCCGTCTCTCAAAGTGGTGTCAAAGATTGCGATGCGGCGCATGGGATCCACCCCTTCAAAAATAGGAATGGCGCGCGCCTTGGCGCGCGCCACTCCGATGGGTTTACGAGACGTCCTTCAGGTCTTTCTTCTGCAGGTAGGGCATCATCGCGCGAAGGCGGCAGCCCACCTCTTCGATCGGGTGCTCGGCGCCCATGCGCGTGAGCGCCTTGTACACCGGCTTGCCGGCCTTGTTCTCGAGGATCCACTCGCGAGCGAACTCGCCCCGCTGAATCTCGCCCAGGATGCGGCGCATCTCGGCGCGGGTCTCCTCGGTGATTATGCGCGGGCCGCGCGTCACGTCGCCATACTCCGCCGTGTTGCTGATCGAGTAGCGCATCCCGGCGATGCCCGCCTCGTAGATCAGATCGACGATCAGCTTCAGCTCATGCAAGCACTCGAAGTAGGCGATCTCCGGCTGATAGCCGGCCTCGACCAGCGTCTCCCATCCGGCCATGATCAGGGCGGAGGCACCACCGCAGAGCACCGCCTGCTCGCCGAACAGGTCCGTCTCCGTCTCCTCCTTGAAGGTGGTCTCAAGTACGCCGACGCGCGTGGAGCCGATCCCCTTGGCGTATGCCAGCGCGGTCTCCTTGGCCCGGCCCGTCGCGTCCTGATAGACGGCGATGAGCGCCGGCACGGCACTGCCCTCCTGATACTGACGGCGTACCAGGTGTCCAGGACCCTTGGGGGCGATCATGATCACATCCACGTCGTTGGGGGGCACGATCTGGCCAAAGTGGATGTTGAAGCCATGTGCGAACGCGAGGGCATTCCCCGGCTTCAGATGGGGGCGGATCTGCTCCTCGTAGATGGACGGCTGCAGCTCGTCCGGCGTCAGAATCATGATCACATCGCCGGCTTCGGCCGCCTCAGCGGTGGTCGTCACCTTGGCGCCCGCCTTCTCCGCGGCAGTCCAACCGCGTCCGCCAGGAACCGCGCCCACAACAACTTGCACGCCACTGTCCCTCAGGTTGAGCGCGTGCGCGTGCCCCTGGCTGCCGAACCCGATCACGGCCACCGTCTTGCCCTTGAGCAAGTCCAGATTCACGTCCGCGTCATAATAGACCTTAGCCAATGTCCTTCTCCTTCCGCGCGCCCGTGGCGCGCGCGTCCAGGTGGCGGGGAACCTGGAGCCAGGCGCCGGCGCGGCGCCCCTCCTCTTGCCTGGGGGAGGGCGGGCACGGGCCCCGCCCGGATCCCCACACCTGGGTGCTACTCACCCGCTGTCATGCCCGCTGCGCCGGGGGCGTCTCCTTCTCCGGGGCCGGTTGCCTCGAACGCAGATAGAGCCCTGCCGCCACGCCGCCGGCGATCCCGAGCGCGACGAAAAGGGCCAGGTTGACCAGCAGGTTCTTGACCGTATCTAGACCAAGTTGGTCCGTAATGGCGTTGTAAAGACGCCACAAGACCCAGTTCAGGATGCCGAGGCAGCCCACGGCCAGGCCACGCAGGGCACCCGGGACCGGCCGGCGCGCGAGCATGCCGGCGAGGGCGCCGATGATCGCACCGGCGAGTGGCAGGGCCACGGCTAGCAAGTTCATCACCGCGTTCGCCGTCTGTTCGTCAATCAGCTCGCGCATCTCCATGGCCGGCACCCCGCGTCACTCACAGCGGCTGGATGCCGCGCGAGAGCACAATCTTGCCCGTACGGACGATCTCGCGGATGCCATAGGGCTCCAGCAGCCGGGTCAGCGCGTCGATCTTATCCACCTTGCCGGTGACCTCCAGG
Organism: Armatimonadota bacterium; assembly: GCA_012841485.1. Next base: position 12,929 of record DUUU01000080.1, on the reverse strand, counting down.
ATGAAGCTGCGCTCGCCCACATCCACCACGTTGGCGCGGAAAACGTCGGCGATCTGCATGATCTCGCCGCGCACGCCCGGCTCGGCCGTGATCTTGATCAGCGCCAACTCGCGTTCGACGGTGGCCACGTCCGTGTAGTCGTTCACCTTGATCACATCGATCAGCTTGTTGAGCTGCTTCGTGATCTGCTCGAGGTCGGAATCATCCCCGCCGACAACGATCGTCATGCGCGAGATCGATGGGTCGTCCGTCGGGGCCACCGCCAGCGTCTCGATATTGTAGCCGCGGCGGGCAAACAAGCCGGCCACCCGGGCCAGCACGCCAAAACGGTTCTCCACCAGAACCGACAGAGTATGTTTCACAGAATTAGTGACGTCGAAAGCCCACACGCCGCAGCGGTGGGATGAAGACGCCAGTCGCCCGCCGAGGGCGACCCCTCCTTTCCCTCGTGTTTCGCAAACCCCACGAGTGTGGCACAGCGGTTTCACGCGAGGCACCCCTGGGGGGAGAGCGCCTGACGCGCCACGCCTGGAAGCCTCGGGCTCCTCGAAGGCCCGTCCGGCGTGGATTGCCGGCGCACGCGCCGGAGCCGGCCACTCTCCTAATCGATGAGCATCTGGTCGATGGACCCCCCAGCGGGGATCATCGGGAAAACATTCTCCTCGCGTGCCACGCGGAAGTTGAGCAGGCAGGGGCGGTCGTCGATCTCCATCGCCCATTCCAGCGCCGGGCGCACGTCGCGCGTCTCCGTGACCTCCCTGCCGGCGGCGCCATACGCCTCAGCGAGCTTCACAAAGTCCGGCTGCATCGAGATATCCACGCCGGAGAGCCGGTTCTGATAGAACATCTGCTGCCACTGCCGCACCATGCCAAGGTAGCCGTTGTTGAGCAGGATGATCTTCACCGGGAGACGATGCTCTACCGCGACGATCATCTCCTGAAGCGTCATCTGGAAGCCGCCGTCGCCGCAGATGCAGGCCACCGTCTCCTTGGGGCAGCCAAACTGCGCCCCGATGGCCGCGGGGAGGCCGAAGCCCATCGTGCCCAACCCCCCCGAGGCGAGGAAGTGCCGTGGCTGATCGCACAGGTAGTATTGCGCGGCCCACATCTGGTGCTGGCCGACGTCGGTGGAGATGATCGCTCGGCCGCCGGTCACCGCGTGCAGCTCTCGGAGAATCTGCTGCGGCTTCGACGTGCCATCCTCGCGGTACTGAAGCGGAAACTCCTCTTTCCACTGGCGTATCTGGTGAAGCCACTCGGAGTGGTCGGTTGGCTCTACCTTGGCCAGGATGGCATCGAGGATGCCTTTGGCGTCGCCGACAATCGGCACATCCGCCGGCTTGGCTTTGCCGATCTCTGCCGGGTCGATATCGATGTGGATGATCTTGGCGTCGGGGGCGAACGTCTGCAGCTTTCCGGTCACGCGGTCATCGAAGCGCGCGCCGATAGCGACGAGCAGGTCGCAATGATGCACCGCGTAGTTGGCGTAGGCCGTGCCGTGCATCCCCAGCATCCCCAGCGAGAGGGGGTGCGTCTCGGGGAAGGCACCCTTGCCCATCAGCGTCGTGGTGGTGGGGATGGTGAGCCTCTCGGCGAGCTGGCGCACTTCTTCGTGGCACCCGGAGTGGATGGCTCCGCCGCCCACGTAGAGGATCGGGCGCGCGGATGTGTTCAGGAGCTGCGCCGCGCGGGCGATCTGCATGGGATGCCCCTGGGCGGTCGGCCGGTAACTGCGGATCTCTGCAGGGCCCTCGGCGGGCGTGTACTCGAAATCGCCACCGGTGACGTCCCTGGGCAAGTCAATCACCACGGGGCCGGGCCGGCCGGTCGAGGCGATATGGAACGCCTCGTGGATCACCCGAGAGAGATCGCGCGGGTCCTTGACCAGGTAGTTATGCTTCACCACGGGGAGCGTGATGCCAAAGGTGTCTGCCTCTTGGAAGGAGTCCTTGCCAATGTTAAAGGAGGGCACCTGGCCGGTGAGCGCCACAATCGGGATGGAGTCCATGTTGGCGTTGGCGATTCCGGTGATCAGGTTGGTGGCTCCGGGACCGGAGGTGCCGATGCATACTCCGACGCGCCCGGTCGCGCGCGCGTAACCATCCGCCATATGGGCGCCGCCCTGTTCGTGGCGCGCCAGAATGTTGCGGATGGGTGAATCGTAAAACGCATCATACAGCGGCAGGAGAACGCCGCCGGGCACTCCGAAGACGGTGTCAACCCCCTCCCGCAGCAGACAGTCGATGAGCGCCTGCGCTCCTGTCAGCTTTGGCATACTTCACTCCCTTTCAGAACCTGCCCGAACCGCTCGCATCCGGCTCGTGGGCGGCAGGCTCCTACCTCCGATACGTCAAGCCCCACCGGGCCAGAGCCAGGTAGAGGGGCGGTGTGAACAACATATTGAGCAGCGACTCCGTCATCCCAATGCGCAGCGGGCGCGCGATGGGGAACTCTGGCGCCACCACAAAGTAGATCGCGTGCGCGGCGAGCGACCCGAGAAACACGGTGATCATCGGTACGATGACATTATCCGGCATCACGTGCGTCTCTACCGTGCCCGCGAGAAATGCGGCCAACGCGCGGCTGAGACCCAGGCTGCCGATGTGTGCTCCTTGCGCATAGCCTTCCAAGAGGCCCGCGCAGGCACCGAACAGCGCGCCTGCGCCAGGGCCCACGATCAGGCCCGCGCAGAGCGCGACCACCAACACCAGGTCGGGCTTGACGCCGCCGATGGATACGGCGTGGAGCACCGTGGTCTGCAGCGCCAATCCCACGATCATCGCGCCGATGACGACGGGCAGCCGCAGTCGAGGGGTGGGACGGTCGAAACTCATTGGGCCAACACGAGCACCTCCTCGAGACGGCGAAAGTCCACCGCAGGGCGGACCGTCGCGGTCTTTACGGAGATGTTCTCATCAAGACGGATGTTTTCTACCTTACCGATCACAATGCCCTTCACCTGAAAGATCGATCCGACCCCCGAGGTAACCACCAGGTCGCCCCGACGCACGTCTGCTTCCTTCGGGATGTAGGTCATCTCCAGAAGCGGGCCCGCCGTTCCCCGCACCACTCCACGCCAGCCGGTGCGCTGCACGCGCCCGCCCACTCCGCTGGTGAGGTCGGTGATCAGGAGCACCGTTGCGGTGTTCGGGGTGACCACACGTACCTGGCCTACCAGCCCCCGGGGCGTGAGCACCATCTGCTGCGCTTGCACGCCGTCGTTCGCCCCGCGATCCACGATGATCGTGTTGAACGCGTTCGTGGGCTTGACGCCGATGACCGTGGCCGCCAGGGCATCCTCGCCTGAGCGCGGCAACGTCTCACGGAAGCGAAGCATCTCCCGCAGGCGCTGGTTCTCCAGCCCGCGCTCATTGAGGATGTTCACGCGCTGCTCGAGCTGCTCCACCCTGGCCCGCAGGCGTTGATTCTCGGCGTAGAGGGTGCGGATCTCGCGCACAATCCCCCAGGCGTTCTCCAGCATCCGGGCGCTGCTCACCAGGGTTCGCTGGAAGGGCGACAACGTCACCGCGACGATTGTCGCGCCTAGGCTCTCCTCTCCCGCCGAGGTGGCCCGGCGGTGACCCGCGGCAAGCAGGACGACGATGAGCAGAGCGAGCAACAGGCGCACCAGGTTGCGGTCGACCCGAGGGAACATCGTCTTAATCTTTGCTGATCAGGGCCTTTTTGAGTATCGGGTTTCGGTCCATCTCCTCCACCACGCGTCCGGCGCCCATGACTACGCAGGTGAGCGGATCCTCGGCGGTATGCACGGGCATCTCCGTTTCCACGGCGAGGAGCCGGTCGAGCCCGCGCAGCAGCGCGCCCCCGCCTGCCAGGATGATCCCACGATCCATGATGTCCGCGCTCAACTCGGGCGGGGTGCTCTCGAGCGTCTCTTTGACGGTTTCCACCACCTGCGAGACAGGCTCGGCAATCGCTTCGCGCACCTCGGAAGAGGTGAGCACGGCGCTGCGCGGGAGGCCGCTGACCAGGTCGCGCCCACGGATCTCCATGGTGCGCTCCTCTTCCATCGGGTAGGCCGATCCGATGTTGATCTTCACCTCTTCGGCGGTGCGATCCCCGATCAGGAGGTTGTGTACCCGGCGCACATACGAGATGATGGCGTCATCCATCTCGTCGCCGGCGACGCGGAGCGAGCGGTGGGTCACCACGCCGCCCAGCGAGATCACCGCGACCTCAGTAGTGCCCCCTCCAATATCGACGATCATGCTGCCAACCGGCTCGGCGACGGGAAGGCCGGCGCCAATCGCGGCGGCCATCGGCTCTTCGATGAGGCCCACCCACCGCGCGCCAGCGCGCTGCGCGGCCGAGCGCACCGCGCGCCTCTCCACCTCCGTCACGCCGGAAGGCACGCCGATGATCACCTGGGGCCCCAGGAACCACTTGCGCCGGTGTACCTTATGAGTAAAATAGCGCAGCATCGCCTCCGTCTGCTCAAAGTCGGCGATGACGCCATCTTTCAGTGGGCGAACCGCGATAATAGAACCAGGGGTTCGGCCCAGCATTCGCTTGGCTTCGACTCCTACGGCGAGCGGCGAGCGATCCTCGCTGTTGATCGCCACCACGGAAGGCTCACGAAGCAAAACCCCGCGCCCACGCACATGCACCAGCGTGTTCGCGGTTCCCAGATCAATCCCCATGTCGCGGGAAAAACGGCTGTAGACCGACCCCCAGAATGACATAGCGTTCGATATAGCTCCTGTAGTAATGTGAATAGATCAGACACCCAACGCGCCGGTCTCCATGCGCTGCCGCCGCCTCCAGGACGAGGGAGCGAACCCGATACGGCGTGTGCGCGGAAACAGGACTGCCAATACAAAGAAAGCGGAAAGCACAACGCTGAGATTGCCGCAAGCTTCCCGCCCCAGATCATCGGCCGAATCCCGGCCCTGCCTGTTGAGAGTATAACAAAGTGACGGGGCCATGTCAATACGCACTCAAGTTTGACTCGCTCCTGCCTCTGCGGTAAAATAGCCGTGGGCATATCGGAAAGGCAGGTGTGTGCGTGGCGGAAGAGCGAGGGGTGGAGCTTCAGATCGTGCGGTGTTCAGAGGCGGACCGCGAGGAGTGGAACGCCTTTGTGGCGGCCTCTCCCGCGGGAGACGTGCTCCAGACGTGGGAATGGGGCGAGCTGAAGGCGCGCGGTGCCTGGGAGCCGATTCGTATCGCGCTGCGCCAGGATGGCGCCATCGTGGCGGCCGCGGGTCTGCTCAAACGCCGGCTTCCTATTCCTGGCCGGAGCATCCTCTACGCCCCTCGCGGCCCCGTGCTCGATTACTCCCGCGATGACCTCTTCCGTCGCATGGCCGCGGCCCTGCGCGAGACTGCCCTCCGCGAGCGCGCCCTTCTGGTCAAGATTGACCCCCCGGTGGAGGAGGCCAGCGTCGCGGATCGCATCCTAGCCGCCGGCTTCGTCCGCTCCGGCCAGGGCCGAGACGAGGGCCAGGGCTTTGGTGGCGAGCAGCCCCGCTGCGTGATGAAGCTCGACCTGACCCCCTCCCTCGATGACTTGCTGAAGCAGTGCAAGGAGAAGACACGCTATAATATCCGCCTCGCAGGACGCAAGGGGGTGACTGTCCGCGTCGGCGATTCACTAGAGGATATGCGTTCCTTCTACGATCTGCTCCTGATCACGGCCGAGCGCGATGGCTTCCTCGTGCGCAGCTTTGACTACTACCGCGATACCTGGGAGATCCTCGTCGCGCGCGGCCTCGCGCGTCTCTTTCTGGCCGAGTACGAGGGGAAGACGCTCTCCGGGGCAATTGCCTACCTGCTGGGCGACAAAGCCTGGTACACCTACGGAGCCTCGAGCAACGAGCACCGCAACGTGATGCCCAACTACCTGATGCAGTGGGAGATGATCCGCTGGGCGAAGGAGAGTGGCTGCTCCCTCTACGACTTCCGCGGCGTGTCGCAATCCAACGATCAGGCTGCTAGCGATCACCTCGCCGGACTCAACCGCTTCAAGGCCGGCTTCAACGCCGCCTTCATCGAGTATATCGGCGAGTTTGATCTGCCCCTCTCCACCGCGGGCTACTGGATGTGGCGTCACGGCAAGCCTCGCGCCCAGGCTGCCATGCGCGGCTTTGCCCGGACGCTTCGCCGTTTCGGCAGGCGCTGAACGGGCGGAAACGGAGCCCACTCCGCCCGTTCAACCACACCCCGCTTCGCACTCGATCCTCATGAGAAGAGCACGGTCGGTTGGTATCCCAAGACCCGCCGCGCCTTGCCGAGACTCCAGGGGCAGCCGGGCGTCCCGCTCGCGATGTGGATCACCTCGAAGGTTGCGTCTGGCTTTTCCAGGGCGAGACGGAACGCGTTGCCCACATCGATGGCGGCGGTACGCACCCGCCCGGAATCCGGATGCTGCTGGCGGACTGCCTCCCACTCCTCCGGCTCGGTCGGCAGCGTGAGGCGCAGCGAGATTACGGAGAGCTTCCCTTCGCGAGCGTACGCGCGGAGCGCCTCCTCCCCGAAGTACTTCGTGAGCGCGTAAATGCCGCGCGGTGCGGGCGGGTGCTCCTCACTGAACTGCTCGCCAGCCGGAGGCATGTTGCCCTCGTAGAGGCTGAGCGTGCTGGCATAGACGAAGCGGCGCACGCCCGCGGCGGCCGCCGCCTGCGCCACCAGAAACGTGCCCTGAGTGTTGACCCGGAAGGAGAGATCCTCATACGCCTCCGGAGTCATGTCGTTTCGGGCGCCATAGGCAAGATGGATCACGGCATCCATCCCCTGCATCGCGGCCGTCAGCGTCTCGCGGTCGAGTATACTCCCAACCACCATCTCGCCCTCGGTCCCCTCCACCGGGACCACGTCGAGAAAGCGCATCGCGTGGTGTCCAATCAAAGCACGCCGTACCATGCGACCGACCTTGCCGGCCGCGCCGGTGATCAATACCTTCATCCTCCACCCTCCCGCAGACACAATCGTTGCCCGGGAAACCCCTTCGCGTCCCCGGCTTTTCTCCACGGAACGGCTTTCCGGGTCGCCTGGGCGCCGACGGCACGCGGCTCGTTCGCCGTGGCATCCGCGCCCGGAGGAGCATAAGCGGGGCCAAAACGGCGTGTCAGAGTGGAACGAGCAATCTGGGCGCCGGCGGGTGTGTTCCCCGGCAGGGCTCCTGGCAGAGAGGAACTCGGGCTGCGGGCGCGGAAGGGAAAGGGTGCATGGCTTGGAAGAAGGGCCGGCGGCGCCCGCCGGCTGGGAAGATGAGGCGAAGATGCGCAGACTCCTGATCATGGCCCATCGGGGCGACCAGAAGCATGCCCCGGAGAACACCCTGGCGGCATTCCGCAAGGCGGTCGCGATTGGCGCCGACTGCATCGAGCTGGATGTGCGGCGCACGCGCGACGGTCACCTCGTGGTGATCCATGATGAGCGGGTGGATCGCACCACCGATGGCATAGGCCGCGTGGCCGACCTATCACTCGCGGAGCTGCGGCAGCTAGACGCGGGCTCCTGGTTCTCGCCGGAGCATGCCGGCGAGCGGATTCCTACCTTCCCCGAGGCGATTGCTGCAATTGCGCCCCACCTCACCTTTGCCACGGAGATCAAGGAGCCGCCGGGCCTCATCGAAGCGCAGGTGTTGGCGGCGCTCAAGGAAGCCGGCGCGCTGGCGCGCACGGTGATCACGAGCTTCAACGCGGATGTGATTCGGCTCGTGAAGGAGCTGGAGCCCTCTGCGAAGACCGGCCTGATCGGGTCGGACTCCGGACTCCTGGAGCGGGCGGTCGCCGTGGGCGCCTCCTGGATAGACCCCTACAAAGATGGCTGCACCCCCGAGCTGGTCGCGGCGGCGCATGCGGCCGGCATCCGCGTTACCACGTGGATCATTGACGCCCCGGAGGAGCTCCGCCACTACGAGGCGATGGGAGTGGACCGGGTGACCTCCAACGACCCGGAGCGCCTCCTGCGAGAGGCCGGGCCGCTGGAGGAGGGCATCGCTGCCCCGTAGCACTCGGGGGGCTCACTGCCTCTTGCCCGGCAGAAAGCGCGCCCTCCTTGCTCCGACTACGGCTCGCGGAAACCGGCCGGTCGGGAGACGATCTGCACCGGGTTTCCCTCGGGATCAGTGAAGGAGAGCACGCGGCCGCCGCCCGCGGCGGCGCCAGGTTGGCCGGTGAACGCGATGCCATGGCTGGCCAGGTGCTCGCGCGCCGCGTCGAAATCGGAGACACGCAGCGCTAGGTGACGGAAGCCGGGGTCGAAGGGGGCGTGTGCTGTGGGCGCGGTGCCGTTGTCCGGCATCACCTCGATCAGGCTGCCGTCGGGGCCGCCGATGAGGCCGGCCCAGGGCTCGCCGTCATTGTGCCAGACCACGGTGAAGCCGAGGATGTCGCAGTACCATTGGGCAAGAGCACGCGGGTTACGCGCGGCAAGCGCGATATGATCGATTCCCAGGAATGTCACAGGTGTTCCTTTCAGGCGGAGCGCGGCGCTCAGGTTCCGCTGGAACTGCGGATGAGCTCGACGACGTAGTCGTAGTCGGCCACGGCGATATCGGGGCCGATGGAGTGGGAACCCAGGACGATGCCTCCATCGCGGGCCGCGCGAGTGCAGCGGGTGACGTGTTCGCGAATCAGCTCCCGGTTGCCTGAGGGAAGGATTCCGGCGTTGTCTAATCCGCCGATGAAGGCGAGCCGCCCCGCGTAGCGGTCGCGCAAGGCGACGACATCCATGCCGGCCTTTGGCTCGACCGGGTTGATCGCGTCGATGCCCGCGTCCACGAGCAGATCGAGCACGGGGAGGATGTTGCCATCGCTGTGCATGACGATATACCGGGCGCCTGCCGCGCGGTAGGCCGCTACCATGCGGGCCATCAGCGGCAGGAAGATCCGCTCGTAGGTGCGCGGCGAGACCATCGGCCCCAGGTTCGAGGCGATATCATCGTAGATCCAGATCCCTGTCTCTTGCAGGTTGCCGCGCCGGACCGCCTCGACGCCGACCGCCGTGATATGGTCGGTCACGCGGCCGGCGAGGGCGGCGGCATAGTCAGGATCCTCGGCGATATCGACGAGCCACTGCTCGTGGCCGCGCAGGTTCATCGTGCGCAGGTAGGGCCCGCCCGTCTTGGCGAAGGCGCACCGCCCGGTGGCTCGGGCATGGGCGAGTGACTGGAAGAAGCCCGCATACCGCGCGTCTGCCTCCGGCGCCTCGAACTCCAGGCGATCCGGATCCCGCTTGTCGGGGAGGGCGACGCCGACCTCCTGATAGAAGTGGGCGCCGGGTCGCGTGCGGTGGATGGCGCCCCAGCCGTCGCGCGTCACGTTCCCAGCCTCAGAGCGTTCGAGGTATGCCGCCTGCGAGGGCCACGGTGTCTCGTCGGGAACGCAGATGGTGATGTCGATCCCGTAGTAGGCTTCGATCTCCGCGTCGGCACCGAGGCCCTTCTCCTGGCGCCAGCGAACCACGAACTCTCCCCAGAAGCTGTCGAAGAGCGGGATGCAGTCCGGTGGCTGATAGGCAATGGCTGCGAGAACGCGTTCGGTGGATGTCATCTTGCTTGCTCCTGGTCCCTGCCCGATACCCGAATCCAGTTCCAGCTTTCTCCCCCTCCTCCTGCCTGGGACATAGGCGACTGCCGTCCTGAAAGCGCTGGCCCTCGTCACGCACCCGACTGGCGTGGCTCTCTGCTTGCTGACGCGCGCCGCAACGTTGTGGTAAGATGAAGTCACAGCCATTCTGAACCGGGGTAGGGAGGAGAGTACGAGGATGGCGCTATACGCGGAGCTCCACCGTCACCTGGGCGGCTCTGTCGTCCCCAGGATCTTCTGGCGCTACCTGGTGCGCAACGAGCACCCGCTCGCAGAGCGCTACCCGGAGTATGAAGCGTTTGAGGAGTATATTACGCGGCCGCGGGCAAGCCTGAGCAAATATCTGGAGATGCACACCCTCGTCGAACAGGTGCAGAGCCTGGAGAATCTGCCCTACTTTGTGAGCAAGCTCGTGCGTGGCGCCTATGTTTTCGAGAGCATCGGCTATCTGGAGCTGCGCCATACCCCCTATCTGCGCACCGACCCGGGGCTGAGCGAGCCGGACCGCATCGCGCAGATGCGGGAAGTGGTGGAGGTGATCGGGACGTCCGCGCGCGTGCCGGACTATCCCCTGGTGCTCCGGCAGATCCTCTGCATGCACAGCCGCCTTCCCTACCAGACCAATCGCGCCATGGTCGATCTGGCGGCATCTCTCCCGGAGTACGTCTGCGGCGTGGATCTGGCTGGCCCGGATATCCTCTATCAAGCGCGCATCAGCGAGTTCGTCGATCTCTACCAGTATGCGCGTTCCCTCGGCCTGCGGACGACGGGGCATGTCTTCGAGACCGCGAACGGCTGCCACTCTGAGCTGTTGCCCTATCTCGACCGCATCGGGCATGGCATTCAGATCCCGCTCCACCACCCGGAGCTGTTGCCGCTACTGGCGGAGCGTGACCAGTGCCTGGAGATCTGTCCGACCACCTACCTGAAGACGGGCTCCTTGCAGTCTCTTTCGGATTTGCGCCTGGTTTTCGAACGCTGCCGGGCGGCCGGGGTGGCGGTGACGATCAACACGGATAACGCGGGGCTGCACAATGTGCGCCTGCCTTGGGAGTATGAAAACCTCCTGACGCAGGATGTGATCGATTTTGGGCAGCTGCGCGTCTGCCAGGATGCCGCTTTTCGCTATGCTTTCGCGTGGCCGCACGCGCTTCCCCCGCGAGCGATGCTCCCCACCGGGCAGTAGGTAGACAGACCGCGAGCGCCGTTTGGCGAAGGACTCTCTAGAAGGATGAAGAAGATGCCATAATGGTGGATGAGTGAATGGGGCCGCTCCTGAAAGGGGCCAGGCGGCGCCTTCTCAAACCATGCCGGTCGCCATCCAGGCGAGACCACACAGCCCGGTTCCCCTGCCCGCCCGCCGTGCGGGATGCGGCTGAATCGATAGGCGCAGAACCCTCAAGGGATTGGTCTGCCTCCATGAGCCATCCGGGTATGGGCCAGTTTTGCTGCGGGCAACACCGTTTGCTTTGTGAAAGGAGGGCGTATGCACGTCCCTCATGCCGCTTCCTCGCGCGGGTTCTCGCTGCTACAACTGATCGTGGCGCTGGGTATCTTCGCGGTCCTCATGACGATTGCGTTCAGGTCTTACTCCAACGCCCGCGCCAACGCCATGGCGGGCGTCTGTTCTGGCCGCCTCAAAGCGATTGCCATGGATCTGGAGCGCTATCGGGTGGACTATCGCGCCTATCCCGCGGTCCTCGACGAGCTCTACCCAACCTACACCAAGTCCGAGGAAGCCTTCCGGTGCCCCGAAGAGAACCGTCCCGACGTGCGCACCTACACCGATTTCTATGTCCCTCGTGATCCCAAGGAGCAAAACCGCGACCGCCTGGTGCTCTCCTGCCCGTTCCATCAGGATACCGGGAAGGGGATCGAGGTTTTCCTTGGCGACGTGGGCGCGCACGAGCGAGGGAAGACGTATGTCGCCACGCTCACCGGTGGCGCCGGCCTCGCGAGCGTGCTCCCCTACGACGCGGAGCGCCCCTGGGACGCGGAGCCGGAAGACCCCGAGTTCTGGGCCAATGCGATTGCCGCGCTGCCCAACATGGAGGTCGGTCCGGGTGACTGGGTGCGCGTGCCGTCCGGAGGGGTTACGCTCGCCTTCAAGGATGGCTCCCGTGCAGAGATCACCGGGCCGGCCGAGGTCATGGTCGTAGACTCCTTCCGCTCTACCGCAGAGCGGGGAGCGCCCTCTCCCTTCTATACGGTCCTTCGACTGGCCCGAGGGCAGGTCTACAACATCGTGATCCCGGGCTCCAAGTATGAGGTGGTGACGCCTACGGGCACCGCTGGCGCCCGGGGAACGGAGTTCCTGGTCACCTACATCCGTGAAGGGGTAGGGGCGCCGCTGCATCCCGGCAAGGGCAAGGGGAAGGGCCTGGCCAAGGGGAAGTTCAAGCCCAAAGGAAAAGCCTCTGCCGAGGTAGTCCGGGGCAAGGTGTACCTGACCGGCCGGCATGCCACCGTGGAGTTGGCGGAAGGCGACAGCGCCGAAGTGGATGAGCGTGGCAAGGCCAAGAAGAAAAAGAAAAAGTAGCCGCCGGTGTCTTCTCGCGTAGTTCCCGGAGTGTCTCGCAAAGCGGCGCGCGGCGTTTGGATCGGCTGCCTCGCCGCGCTCATCGCGTCTCTCCTCTACGGCATCTTCCGTCTGGAGCGCTGGGAGTTCGCATCTCTGGATGCGCGTCTGCTCTGGCGCCAGGAGAACCGCTTGCGTGATAGCGATATCCAGACGTTGGTCGTCGCTATCGATGACAAGACCCTGGGCATGATGCCCAACCGGCGGTGGCCTTTCCCGCGCAGTGAGTACGCCCGGCTGGTCAAAGTGCTCAAGGACGCGGGCGCGAGGTGCCTCGGCTTCGACTTGCGCTTCGAGGATTCTGATCCGCCGGAGGACCAACAGCTTGCCGCAGCACTGCGTGCTGCTGGCAACGTCTATCTCGGAGTTCGTTTCGACCCGCAATCCAGCATCTTCCCGGGTCCGATGGAGATCGGCGACGCGCTCGACGCGTCGCTGATTGCCACGGATCCGGAGGGGAGCGCGCGTGTCAAGCTGAAGATGGAGAGCGCGGCGCTCCTCCCCGAGGTGCTCGCCCGATCGGCTCGGGGCCTTGGCTCTATCACGGTCGTGCCTGAACTGGCAGACGGAATGTTGCGCCGCTTCCCGGTGGTGGTCGCCTACGTGCCTCCAGGCGACACGCGCGTCCGCCTCTACGCCAGCCTCCCCCTGTTGATGGCCGCCGACCACCTGGGCGTGCCGCTCAGTGAGATCAAAGTGCGCCTGGGCGATGCCATCGAGATTGGCGACCGGCGCATCCCGATCAACGAGAGCGGCGAGATGGTCATCAACTACTACGGCCCCTTCCGGGGCTCGCT